>JACKFF010000027.1 GCA_020632595.1 Nitrospiraceae bacterium
GAGTCAGTCGAGAGAAACACTTCAGAGGTTCAAGGGTGGAGGGCTTTGGCTGTGTTGATGAGGTCTGGATGGGCGTGGAGAGCGGATAGGATGGATTCCCCGGAATCGGTTCCTTTGGGTTCAAACCCTAGTGTATACAAGCCTTCGGGTGTTGGGCCGTGTATTATTTGCCCGCCAAGTTTCTGCACCAGGCGGCGAATATTGATTTCCTGTGCCGTTTCGACGAATGTGACCTGAATTTTGATGCGCGGGATTCCTGGAGTTTCTTGTGGAACCCCACGTTCAATCACCGGACTTGAGCCAGGTGAGATCTTTCCTTCCGGCCCTCCGAGAACTGAGACCAAAAGGACTGCCTGTCCGACAATCAATAGGCTGGCAAGGGCCGGGGCCCATCGGACTTCGAACAGTGAACGAAAGGTTCTTTCAATCGATTCCCACCAGGAGTTCTCGTCTCCCTGGCGAACAGTTGTTGGGGCTGATTGAGGTTGACGTTGAATACGGCGCATGACCTCGTCAAAAGCTGCTGGTGAAGGCCCTGGCCGTTTTTCGATGGCGGTTTGTAATGCGGTATGTATGCTCCTGGTCTCCTGAAGGTCCTGTCGGCAGGAGGCGCATGATTTCAAATGAAGTTCGACCTCTTCGCGCTCTTTGGTCGTCAGCGTCCGGCTGACATAGCCCGGGAGGAGGGTTGCCTCGGTATGAATCGGTTCTTCGGGTTCCATCTCGTTTAAATAATTTCCTCTGTCACTCCCTGGAGCTGGAGACTCTTTTTGAGCTGCTGCTTGGCATAGTACACTCTCGTTTTTACCGTATTAACCGGAATGTTCAATAATTTTCCAATTTCCGGATAGGAGAGTTCTTCAAAGAACGCCATATGCAAAATCTCCCGATGATCCGGTGATAAGGTCATGAGTCCCTGGTTGGTGAGTTCGGCCATCCGTTTCTGTTGTGTATCGTGTAACGGATTTTCTTGGGACTCTGCTGTCTCGATGATGTCCTCCAAGGGTATGCCGCCCCTTTGCTGGCTGGTGACTTTGCGCAAAGCGTCCACGGCCTTATGATGGGCAATCCCAAAAATCCAGGTGGAAACTTTTGATTGTCCTTGAAAGGTCTGAAGGCCTTTCCAGATGGCCAGCATGACTTCCACTAAGGTTTCCTCAGCTAATGTCGCCTCATTCAGAATCGTCATGAGGTATTGGAATACCCGTTTTTCATATCGTTGATAGAGGATAGCAAAGGCTTCCTGGTTATTCGGGATGCAGGATTGGAGCAAGTCTGAATCTGTGAGGTCCTGCCAGTTGGTCGAGCTCATGGGGCGGGTGGTTCAATTACAGCTGCAGATCTAGCCGTTGTGCTCCCCGAGTGCGCTGTCAGAAGCGACAATGACCATGTCAGTTGGTTTTCTAGCATAGGGGAGGAGGCTTCAGAAGACAATAGGCGAGACTGGTAGAGGGGGCAGAGGCAGTTTTAAGGTTGATGGTAAATCATGCCCAATACCCCCATCTCCCATCTGTGACATGTATCAATTTGACAAGGATAAAGGGTTGATCGGTTTTCTCTGTTCCCTTTGAACCTTTTGGGGAAATGGGGAGACATACCACATAACAAAAGGTTGAGAGACGACACAAAGACCGATAGACTATAAACCCATTCCACGGCAGACTTGATAAGAGGTTTATCATGAAAAGGTGCCCATTCTTCCCCACGCTGATCCTTCTTTTCATTGTCGTTCTATTTGTCGGGCACACGTTGATCGTGGCAATGCCTTCGGCATACGGGGCTGGTGCGACTTCGGTCAAAAGAGCTCTCTTGATCGGTATTGGAAAATATCAGGTTTTGCCACGGCTCCCTGGATCAAAAAATGATATTGATTTGGTGCATCAGGTCCTGCTGTCCCGGTATGGGTTTGCCGAGCAGGATATCCACATTATCCGGGACGAAGCAGCAACCAGGGATGGGGTATTGGCCGGGTTACATCGGATTGTGACAGAAGCCGGTCCCAATGATGTGGTTTATATTCATTATTCAGGGCATGGATCTCAGGTTGAGGATCTGAATGGAGATGAACCGGATGATCAATTGGATGAGACGATTGTTCCGGCTGATGGCCGGACGGAAGGCGTTCCCGATATTACCGATGATGAGTTGGACGAGATCCTGTCACAATTGAAAACGTCCAAGGCCGTCGTTGTTCTCGATTCCTGCCATTCCGGGACTGCCACAAGGGGGTTGGAGGTGCGGGTGCGATCCGTTCCGGCGGATCCTCGGGTAAATCTGTATAAAAAAGATGGAGTGGCGACACGGGCCATTGTGCCGGTGAATCTGCATTCCTATGTGCTGTTCAGTGGAGCGGCTTCCCATGAAGAGGCCCTGGATGGGCCGGTGGACGGGCGATACCATGGATTTTTTACCCACTCCCTCTTCAAGAGCTTACAATCCTCTCCCATGAATGCCTCGACCCGCGAGATTTTTTCCGGAGCCAAACAGGAACTCAAGAGGATTCAAAATCAATTCGGGCGGACCAGTATGCCCGAACCTCAGCTTGAAGCTTCTCAGGCGAGAATGGAGTTGCCATTCTTTTCGGCTCTTGGCGAATCGCCGGGCCTCCTGAAGGAGCAGACCGGTTCCGCCCGTCGTTCCTGGGTGGCGGTGGAACCGCAAACAGGGAATCATGTGCAGTTAGTGAATGCCCTGACGATTGGAGCCGATCCCGGTTCGGTATGGGGCATCTATCCGGAAGGAGAAGTGGCATTTGATCCGGCCAAAGCGCAAGCCTTTGCCGTGGTGCAAGCGACAGACGGTCAGAATGCCCTAGCAGTGATTTCCCCGAAACAAGCCGAAGTATCTTCGAAAAGTCGTGCGGTACTGGTCGCTCCGGCTCCGGAGTCCAAGGCCATTCCGGTTGCTCTTCGGAACGTTCCACCCGTGCAAGCCAAGCAATTGAAAGAGTTGCTGGAGAAGCAAATGGGTGATGTGAAGTTTGTAGGAGATCAGGAATTCGCCCGCTTCATTGTAGAAAGCCGGGGGGATGGGCTGCATGTCTTGAGCGCGGATGGCACCAAGGAGTTGATGTCATTGCCTGCAAAGCCCGGGACTCAAGCGATTGCCGCCTTGTCTCAAGTGCTGGTGCAATCACGGAATGCGTCACAACTATTAAACCTGGAAAATCCCTCGAGCCAAATGAGCGTGAGTGTGCGGGTGGTTCAGGTCGGAGAGCGGGGTATCGCCGTGGTGAGCGACACAATGGAGGCGCCGGTCTATCATATCCGGAAGGCGAATGAACCCCGCTCCTTGTCCAACAGTCTGCAATTGGAAGTCACTTCCGATACGGATGCGTACATCACGATCGTGGATGTGGATGCGGAAGGGAATGTGAATGTGTTGTTCCCGAATTCTTATCAAAATCCACGGTATTATCCTGATGGCTTCATCAAGGCGGGCCGCACGGTCTTGTTGCCAGATTCATTGCAATCCGGAAACCAAGCGGGATTCCATTTTGATTATGCGAATCCTCCTGGCGTGGATACGATCAGGGTCTTTGCGAGTACGACTTCTGAATTGGCCCAACGGATTCGCCAGGCGGTGGAGGGTGGCAATACCCAGGGTTTTGGAGGACGTTCCCAAATGGCCGGCTCATTAGCCCACTTGGCCAGTTTGAGGCAGGAGTTAGTTGGAAGTGTGACGCGAGGGTTGATTACCGTTCCTGATGATTCAGTGGCTCCGGTTTCCCAACCCATTATGAGCACTGTGGAGCAAGCACCATTGGCCATGGTCGATCAACTGCCGTCCAAGAATTCCACGTCCGAAAACATCGGATATATTCAAGACCGCCCTGCGGAATCTTTTCCACCTGATCCTTCTATGCCGGGGAGTATGAACACAGAGCAAACGATGGATGCTCAGGCCATGCCGGTTGGGTTGCCGGTCTCTGATTGGACGGCGGTTTCGGTCACGGTTCTGGTTCAACCATAAAGAACAAAGAGATAAGCCAAGGAAAGATTGCTCCGTTTCTTGGTGACGACTTCATGAGGCCCCCTCTGTGATGTGTAGGGGGCCTCACTCGTTTAAGAGTGAGGAAAACAATTCAAGGGTTGAGCGGATGTCGAGACTTGGAGTGTCGCTGGTCCAGGAGATACGGATCGAAAGGCTTGAGGGATGTGAGGGATGGGTGAGAGTTTTCCAGGCAATGGAATGAGTGGAGGAAAGGGTGTGCATGGCCTGTTCCGTGTGTTCGTTAAGGCAGGCAAACGATAAGATACCGGGAGCCTGCGCCCCGTCCCATTCGATAATCCGAATGCCAGGATGGTGTCCAAGGCAGATTTTCCATTCCTCTCGCACCTGTTTAAGGCTGCGGTTGTGTAGATCTTGTTGAGCCTTGAGATGGCAGGCTTTGGCAAATCCGGCGATCAAGCCGATATTCTGGGTGCCCAATTCGTATCCGGCCCAATAGGGTTGTGTTGCTTGGTGACCGTCTTTCCCGACAATCAGCGCACCCGTTCCCATTGGGCCTGTGCACCATTTATGGCCGGGGAAAAAATACGCATAGGGATAAATTTCCTGAAATGAAACCGGAATATGTCCGACGGCTTGCGCCCCGTCTACAATGAGCCGCGTATGGTGTGACTGCGCCAGGTCCTGGATTGCGGTGATGGGAAAGATACGCCCATCAAAATGAGAGACGTGGCTGATGACGATGGCCTGAACGGGTTGTTCACTTAGAGTGCGTTCAAGCGCGGAAAGGAAGCCGGAGGGGACATCCGGGTCGATCGTAATAACGCGGACTCCACGGTCACGGAGTCTGTCGATTTCATTGAGAATCGTGGAATTTTCATGAGTGGTGGTCAGCAGGACACTTCCAGGTTCCCAATTGATTCGAGAAAGGACCAGGCTGCATGCAGTTGTGGTATTGGGCATGAAGGCGAGCCGTTGTCCATCGTTCAACCCCAACCAATCCGAAATGGTCCGTCGGCATGCCTGAAGCGTATCCCGGTAATACTGGATGCCGGCTTCTGCATATAACAGGCGACTGAACGTGTTGAGTGTCCGTGAAACTTCCTGCTGTACGTCAGGATGGAACGGAGCGAGTCCAGCCGGGTTGAGATAAATCATGGGAGTAGGTTGGGGAAATACCCTGGGGTTGCGAGGTTAGGTCGGGTCTGAATCCTGATGGTAAAAAGTCGTGCCTCTCTCGAACTATCCGGCTTAGGGTTTTTTGGCGAGCGCGAGGCCAATCAGGTTGTCAGGGTCCGAATACCATTTGACCAAGGCAAAACCCGATGCCGCGAGAAGTGCTTCAGCTAAGGAGCGGTCATATTTCGTGCTGATTTCGGTGCGGATTTCCTCCCCTTGTTTGAGATGGACTTGTAATCCTAAGTCCTGAATGTCCAGAATTTGATCTTCTCGTGACCGGAGCCACATTTCAATTCGATGTTCATTATTATTGTATCTGGCAATATGCTCAAACGAATCCGGATCAGCCTGAGATCCGAAATGATGACAAAGAACCCGAATAATATTTTTGTTAAATTTTGCTGTAATGCCCTCCTTGTCATTATATGCGGCTTCCAGGCGACTTTGTTCCGTGATGAGCTGGACTCCCAATAAGAAATAATCTCCGGAAGCCATTTCTGAGTTCACGGAGGAGAGAAACTCCTGAGCGGCAAGGGCGGGCAGGTTGCCGATGGTTCCTCCAAGGATGACTACCAGGCGTTTGCCGCCTTCCGGGATATGCTCCAAATGGAAAAGAAAATCTCCTACCACGCCATGGATGTGGAGACCGGGGTACTCGCGGACCAGTTCTTCGGAGACCCGTCGGACAATGGTTTCATCGACATCAAATGGGACGAAATAGCGCAGTTGGTCAACATTGGCCATGGCATCGAGGAGTACCCGTGTTTTTGTGGCTGCGCCGGATCCTAATTCCACAAGTTCTTCAGCTCCACTGAGAGCCACAATTTCGTCGGCGCAATTGGTAAGCAGCTGATGCTCGGTCCGGGTTTGATAATATTCCGGCAATTCACATATCTGCTCAAACAGGGTGGATCCCCGTTCATCATAAAAGAGTTTCGAAGGGAGGGTTTTGGGGCTTGCTTGCAGACCGTGGGTGATTTGGGTTTTGACGAAGTCCGGATCTTCTCTGGTTAATGGAAGATCAATGGTTATTGATGGATCTGTTTGTGATGACATGAGCCCTCCTCGGGGGTCTACCGTGAACAATATTCTCACCTCTACCTTCAGATGTCAGTGGGGATGACGCCATCGTTGAAATACCACGGGAAGAAAATGTACAGAAAATGAACATCCTTCGGCCTACCGTTTTCCCGTGTGATGCTGAATGAGAGAACGTCATCGTTCGATAAGTTCCCTGATCTGCCTTCAATACACAAAATTATAAAGGGGGCTGTGGATAATGGCGAACGCATTGGAATGGCATCAATAGAACCACTATAACGGCAGAGAGGATTGCGGGCAAGACAAGGGCATAGACGAAATCAGATCAGTAAGGGGCTTTTTTGTCCGGCAAAATGTCACTTGAGTTGGCGTGCTTTTTCATATTTCAAATGGTAATTGGGTGAGATTATCGAACCGGTTCCAGGCCGCGTGGCCGGGCCCATTGTTCTACGCGACCCAAGAGGCCATCAACCGACAGCGCCAATACGGTGGCGGGGAGGGCGCCGGATAATATCAAATTGACGTCCGCAAGCTGGAGCCCTGCCACGATGGGGACACCCAAACCTCCAGACCCGATAAAGGCGGCCAGTGTGGCTGTCCCGACGGTCCAGATGGCAGAGGTGCGAATGCCCGCCATAATGGTCGGCGCGGCGAGTGGAAGGCGAATCGTGCGGAGAATTTGCCATTCCGTCATGCCAAGGGCTCGTCCGGTTTCCACAACATTTGGAGCTGCGTCTCGCAATCCCGAATAGGTATTTCGAAGAATAGGGAATAACGAGTACATCCATAAGGCCATGATGGCGGGGAGCGCTCCCACGCCAAATATCGGAATCATAAAGGCCAGAAGTGCGATGGATGGAATCGTTTGCAACATGCCGATTATCCGGATGATCGCCTCTGCTCCCCTTCGCCATCGTTCGAGAGCCAGCCCCAATGGAATGGCGACCAGTATGCCCAGGAACAACCCTAGTCCGGAAAGTCCAAGATGTTCTCCTGTGCGCAGGGCCAGATTGGAACGCTTGGTCCACATGTAGGACAAAATGGAATCGGAAGATTCCGTGGTGGCGACTGGTTGGGCGTGATTCTCGGCCACAAGATTGAGTGCCCGTAAGGCGCTATGCGCTACTTGAGGAACCGGTTCTCCCTGTTCTTGAATCCGGAGATTTAATTCACGCATGCGTGTTGGGTCTATGGCATTGGTGAGCAAATTGATGACCCGTCCCAATTCCGGATGGCGTTTGAGAATTTCTCCTCGAACGAGTGCTGCGGCCTCATACGGCGGGAAGAAATGACGATCATCTTTCAGGACGACAAAGTCATACACGGCTAAGCGTCCATCGGTCGTATAGACATCTAAGAGGTCAACCTTTCCTGTATCTGTGGCTTGATATTTCAGGGTCTGTTGCATGCCGATCACTTCCTGAAACTGTAACCCGTAGGATTTTTTTAACCCCGCCAATCCATCTTCCCGCTGGATAAATTCATACCCGAATCCGGCTTTCATGTGAGGGGCGACACGCACAAGATCGGAAATCGTTCGGAGCCCTAGGGTTTGTGCTCGATCACGGCGAAGGGCTAGCGCATAAGAATTTTCAAATCCGAGCGGGGCCAGCCACCAGATATCCCATCGGTGAAGAAACTCCGAGCGAACGCGGTTTAAAACAGACACTCGATCGTGCATCGGTGGTTCACCGAGAATGGTGACGAGCCCTGTTCCTGTGTATTCGGGATAGAGATCAATCCCTCCCGTTTTTAAAGCCTCAAAACAGACTTGAGTGCCGGCGAGTCCCAGCCGACGCGTGACGGTTAATTCCGTGCGGGCCTCAATGAGTTGAGCGAACATTTCCGCCAGGAGCCGGCTTTCCATAAAATTCTTCGATCCCACCACAATAGTGTCAGAGGCCCAAACCGGCGGGGAAAGAGCCCAGAGCAGTCCAAGAACTCCGACCACGATTCCTCTAGATACTCTTCGTGTATGTGGTCTGATCCGATCGGTGTTCATCTCCTTCCAGTTAACCTCGATGAGCGTGAAAATGCTGAACGAGCAAATGAACATAGGGAGTGGCTGGAGCATCGAGAATTTGATGTGGAGTCCCGACTTGCTGAATGCATCCTTCTTTGAGGATGGTAATCCGGTCGCCTAGCCGGAAGGCTTCTGACATGTCATGGGTTACCAGGACCATGGTTTTTTGCAATCGGGCTTGAAGGGAGAGAAATTGATCCTGGAGATCATGGCGGGTGAGTGGATCTAAAGCGCCAAATGGTTCGTCGAGCAGGACGATGGGCGGATCGGCTGCCAGGGCACGTGCCACGGCCACCCGTTGCCGCTGCCCCCCTGAGAGTTCAATGGGATAGCGTTCGGCAATTTGCGAGGGATTCAGGTTAACCAGAGATAGGAGCCTGTCGAGACGTTCGAGTTGCTGTTCCAATGGCCATCCCAGTAAGTGAGGGACGAGGCAGACATTTTGCTTGATGGTCCAGTGAGGGAAAAGCCCGCCATCTTGTGGGACATATCCCAGGCGTCGACGAAGTTGAATGGGATCCTGTAAGCAGGCGGGCTTGCCTTGAATGACGACGGCACCGGTCGTGGGTTCTATCAGCCGATTCAGAAGACGCAAAAAGGTGGTTTTTCCTGATCCGCTCTCACCAATCAGCGCCATGGTTTCCCCCTCTGTCATACTCCATTCAATGTTCTGAAGGGCATAGGTGCCATCGGGGAATTGTTTGCTGACCTGTTGGATTTCCAGTGCCCACGGGTTCATGCGGGCGAGGTCCTTAGGGCCGGGGATAAGAAGATCCAAATGGTGTGGTGATGCGTCATCGTCCTGATGAACGTCTGGAGTATTACCCTTCGCCAGGATAACAGGGTTCAACTGAAGAGACTAGCCTTGTTCTCAAGGCCAGATGCCATGCTGGCTTAGGCAATCTCTCTATAAATTTGCAGAGAAACGCGAAGAATGGACAGCAAGTGGGTTATTTCGCTCATCCTTGTCTGTGCGCCAACGCTCGGTTTTTTAATCATGTTGACTTGCTCATTTGTCTTTGGAATGAAGTGCTGAAATGTATGGAGAAATTTCTGCCATCTTGGAATGTTTAAGATGGGCATAGTGGTTGCACCGCTTGGTGGGAAAAATAGAGGGAATCTTGCTGTAAGAGATTTTAAATGGTCTCACATAATCACAGTGATGTTATTAATATTGGTGTGCTTTTTACTTTCCTGGGAGATTTGAATGCATGCACACGTAAATGGAAACTCTCATCTTGAGGGCTGCCCGACCTCTAGACAAGATCCCGATGCATGTTGTCGATGCGGGGGACTCATGAAAGCCGAGTCGGTTTTTGATCTCGTTGAAAATGAAATAGAATTCATGTCCGCTCGCTGTCTGCAGTGTGGCGATATTGTGGATCCGGTTATTCTCATGAATCGATCAGGGAAAGGTGTGTTGAGTAGTCGCACCGGAAGGGCCCGGCATTGAATCTTTCCATACTTTGTGCGGGGTGGGGATTGAGAAAGGCTGCCAGCCAGAAAGCATGATTCAATGAATGTGAATAGCTTGACCGGGCGTGGTGTGGCTAGTATCGATTTAGAGAGAGAAAATTGTAATGGGAGGCATCCGGAGCATGAGCCTGACCTTCCAGAAAGTGGTAAACGCCTTGTCGTGATGGGTGTCGATCTCAAGACATGGACAGGTTTGACGGAGAACCTTTGGGATTTAGGGTTTACGCTTAAACGTCTTCCGTCTTCCTTTCAAGGATTGGATCAACTGAAAAATGCTTTCGTCGATGGCCTATTGTGGGACTGTGAATCGAGTTCACTGACGCGCTTAGCAATTGTGTCTCAGTTTTGCGGAAGAATGCCTGTCCTGCCGGTTATGGTTATCTCAAGCCCTTCAAACAAGAGGCTGCTGATAAAAGCCCTTGAAAATGGAGCGATGGATTTTATTATGAAACCCATAGATTACACGGAACTCCGAAATAAATGTGTGCGGTTGTTTGGGTAGCGAGTGAGAGGGGTGAAGGAAGGCCAATTTAGGGAGGAATAGCCATGATTCCTGTATGGGTTCCCGATTCCCGGAACCATTCTCCGGAAAATCCATATCGTGTGAAATCGAAGGAGGAATTGGATGGGAAAAATTTTGAATCATCTTTGCCTCCCGTTTCTATTCTGGTTGTCGACGACAGTGTTGATTGTCGCATGATACTCCGCATGGCCCTGGAACGGGAAGGCTATCGTTGCTTAGAGGCAGAGGATGGAATTGCTGCTCTCAAATTATGTCAGAAAAAAACGATTGATTTCATCATCACTGATTTCCAAATGCCACATATGGATGGATGCGAGTTCCTTGAAGTTATTTCGAGTGCGGCGGTGAGTTGTCCTCCTGCTGTGATGGTTACAGGAAATCTTACAGATTCTGTGCGAATGAGAGCGACCCATGCCGGTGCATTGGCCGTCCTCTCCAAGCCTTTTGATCAAAGGAAGATCCTGCAGATGGTTCGAGAAGCCGTCCATCGCAAACAAGTGGCTCATCATTGAAGGCGTATCCATTTCATCCTGAAAAATGGGGTGTAGGGTTCTTGATCCATTTCTAATGGGATTGATTGGAGTAAGGAAAAAGGTATAATGACCATTCTGGTCGAATAATTGCCTTAAAAGCACAATTTTTCCGTCTAGATCGTGCATCCTGCCCCTGCTTTGTTCTCTTCTTGAAATCCTCTCTCATTCCCAACCCGAAGAAAGTTGGTCATTCCTTTCCCAATTGATGCATGTTCTGCTTGGCTGATGCAATCCAACGTAAGCGGGACCCTGAGCAATTGCAAAAGGACGCCAAGGAGATGGAGAAGGCTGGTCACTCCACCCCCTCGGTTCAGGTAGAATGGGTGAATACGTTTCACATTAGGTTTCAGCGAGTGGAGTCTTTGGAGAGGAACTATCAAAACGCGGGTGACGAGGCACCCTGTGAAGTGAGAAGATCTCTGTGAATGAAGAGATTGAATCGCCCGGATATGGCACACATTTTTGTGCCCGGATAAAGAGAATGGGGCGTGCAGTATCCCGCATGCAATTGCTTGGGCTGAAACCTTTATAGGAGGTCGATTAGCCCCATTTCGGTGGTTCGACAAGGAAGGGTGTTCCGAAGGCCTTGGAGCGCTAAGCCGGGTCGTTTGGGAACTTGCCTTATTTTAAAGTGCCAGAGGAAGCCATTATGGAAGACAAAGGTTCCTTATCATCCGGCGAAAGTCACGTAGTGAAGGATTCGGATCAAGAATTGAAGCGGACCTTGCATGATCTCCAGGAACGCGTGAAGGAACTAACCGCACTCCATTCCACCACGCAATTGTTTCACAACGAAGATTTATCGACACACGAATTACTTCAACGCATTGCCGATTTGATTCCACCATCCTGGCAATACCCGGAAGTCACAGCCGCCCGGATTCGTTTCGGCCATCTGGAAATTACGACGCCCAATTTTGTGGTATCCCCATGGACCCAGCGGGAGGAGTTTATTTGCCGGGATGGAACGACGGGTGAAATTGAAGTCGTCTATCTGGAGGAACGCCCGACGGAAGTTGAAGGCCCCTTTCTGCAAGAAGAGAGAAATTTATTACACTCACTAGGAGAGATGGTCCGGCTGCAGTTGGATCGGAAGCGGGCGCAAGCCGCCCTTCGTGAGGCGCATGATGTCCTGGAGCAGCGGGTGCTGGACAGAACTTCCGACCTGACGACAGCCAATCGATTATTGTCGGGGGAAGTGGCACAACGGAAAGAAGCCGAGCAGAAATTAGAGGATTTGATCGCGGAGATCCAGCGGAATCACGATGATCTCATTGCTATTTTGAATCAATTGCATATTGGTACTGCCCTGACCGACAGGGATGGAAACGTGACCTTTCTGAGTCAGGCTGCACAACAGTTATGCGGAAAAGCGAATTTTTCTCATTCAGGTGAGCCCTGGCAAGCGTTGTTTAGCGATCCTGTCTATCATGCTCAAATAGAGGAGATGGTGAATCGTCCTCCTGGAGAACGGCAGGAGGTCTTAGTGCGCATGTCTGCGGTTGGTGGAGAGTGCACCCGTTGGATCAATGTGGATGTCAGGGATGATCCACGAGACCCGGAACGGAAAATGTTTTTCTTGTACGATGCCTCGGAGGTGCAGACCCTTCGTCAACTATTGGGAGAGACCGGCAAATATCAGGATCTCATTGGCGCCAGTCATGCCATGCAATTGGTTTTTCAGCAGATTCAGGATTTTTCCCGTGTGGATTCCACCATTCTTATTGAGGGAGAGACCGGAACAGGGAAGGAACTGGTGGCTCGTGCCATTCATCAAGCCAGCCACCGCAAAGAGTTTCCCTTTATTGCGGTGAATTGTGCGGGGTTAACCGAATCACTCGTCGCCAGCCAATTATTCGGGCATAAACGTGGGGCCTTCACAGGCGCTGTATCAGACCAGCAGGGGTTGATCGAAGCCGCTGAAGGAGGAACCTTGTTTCTGGATGAAATCGGGGATATTCCCCTCACTGTTCAAACCAGTCTCCTTCGGGTTCTGCAAGAATGGGAAATTACCCGTCTTGGTGAATCTCGGCTCCGGAAAGTGAATGTTCGTGTGCTTGCGGCCACCCATCATAATCTTGCCAATGATGTCAGTGCCGGAACCTTCCGGGCTGACCTGTTGTATCGGATTCGGGTCGGAAGAGTGTTATTGCCTGCGCTACGGGAACGACGTGAAGATATCCCATTGTTAATCAGCCATTTTCTGAACCAATATCGTGCGACAACGGGAAGGCCTGTTGAGGCCGTGAGTAATGAAGCTCTACGGCTGTTAATGGCCTATGCATGGCCCGGAAACGTTCGCGAACTCAAGCATGCCATTGAATTCGCCGTCATTCGATGTCCGCAGACGATTATTGGACCTCAAGATTTACCGCCGGAGGTGCTTAATCAGGATGAAAGACTTCCCGCGGCATCCTCTGAGGACATTACTTTAAGCCCTGATGATGATAAGGAGAAGATTCTCGCTGCATTGAAGCAGACGGGAGGAAACCGTTCAGCTGCCGCAAAGCTGCTTGGGATTGCACGCCTCACGTTGTATCGTCGCATGTCGCGCCTCGGAATTCCTGCTCGCCGCAAAACGTCTTCCATTTGAAGTCTTGCTCGGGAAACAGTCGAATAACTTATCCTCTAACCGCAGGAAATCTGCGCCTATCAAGCCCAGGCGAATCTGGGTAAGGGAGATTTCAGAAAGGTCCGGCTTCTAATCCGCCATTCCCGGCCGGCTTCGTCATGGCTTTCCACTGTCCCGGACGCAATTACCTTGATGGCTGGAACGCCTGTTGATAGCCGTGCAGGGCCTAGTAGTCTCCTGTCTGCGTGCTTGAGCGATTTTCCTCACTTCTTTTTTGTTCGTCTATACCTTTAGAACAGTTACCAAAATCCCGCTTCTTCCTATCTTCTAGGCGTGGTCCAGCATTCAGATAAATTAAAAACCCATTCGAAGCCATAACCGACTGACGTGTTGCATAATGTATCAGCGAATTACACTTTTGATGCATTTAGGTGTAACAGTTCAGCACATTCATTTTATTTCGAAAATTTTAAAACGTTGAAATTAGTAGTAAAAGCCGTCTTAAGGCTGTTGGCCTATAAATTGGATAGACATAGATAGGAAATGAAAGAGTGGTCAATGAATCAATAAATGCTCTTTTGAAGGAAGCATTCCGCAGGAAGGGAGGAAGCCATGACTCACAAAATATTGATGTTATTTTTCCTCGCGGGGATACTCCTAGGCGTTCCAAATTTTCTCTTGGCTGGTGAGGTTACGAAAGAGCAGGTCTCCGAGTGGAAAATGGAAACTCAGGGTTGGTCCATCCAAGACCATATAGCTGCCGCCTATTCTGATGAAGAGGAAGTCCAGTCGCTGGAGGACCGCATTCAGCATTTGGATAAACGCATACGCAAGTTGGAGGAAAAGCCATACTTTGATCCGAAGGGGTTTACCAGAAGTTCCTTAAAGCTTCTTTCCAGCACATTGGAAGAGCAAGAGAAGCTACTAAATGAAAAGATTGCCTGGCATTTTCAACAGGCCGATCAGGCCAAGCTGACGGAGTAGTATGAATGATGGAACCCCTAAGGAGGTGGAAGGTGGGGTTGGCCTGGCTATCGGCATCGATTATGTGGAATCCATTTGACTCTTCCGTAGATTGAGGTTGTCGACCCTAGACCCTATCGTCATCCGGCCAATATGGGAAATAGGTTTGCCGAACTCAAGGCCGACTAAGTTTTTTGCACAAACAGGAACGTCACCCTTCTCCTTCTCAACCATGCGGGGCCAACCCCTTGAATTGAACAATAAAAAGCTTGAGTGGTTCGTGAAGGCAGAGTCGAGACTCCGCGCATTTTCTTAATGCTTCCCCCCGAATTCTGATAATGGCCGGATAGGTTGATTCAGGGTGGAGGAGTAGCATCTCCCGCAACCGGTTCTATTCTTACATTTTTCAGACAAAATCCTGGTCAACAAAATAGAAGTAAATGCCCGATGGCATGGCGAGCAGAAGTGTAACTATGTGTAACTTTATGCATCATTTTTGTTACATTTGTATGTTACATTCATAACATAATTTTTTAGGTATAAAAAAATAAATTATTGATTTTTAATGTAAATACTGATTTATTTTTTTTGGCATATAAGTTGTATATTGAGAAACATTAAGACCTTGAAAGCAAGGTCACCATTAGGGGTGCAAGTTTACGGATTTTTGGAATTGATAAATGCTGGAAGGAGGAAGAAGTTATGAATAACAAATTTTTTATTTCAGCTTTCCTTTTTGGGATGCTTCTAGGGCTCCCACAGTTTGTCCTGGCTAGTGATAATGGTCCAGAGCAGAGTTCAGCTTGGAGAATGGAGACCCAGGGTTGGTCGATTCAAGATCATATGACTGCGGCAAAAGCCTCAGAAGGGGAAGTTCAGTCCCTTGAAAGCCGTGTTCAGGATATAGATAAGCGCATAGCCCATTTTGAGAGCAAGCCACACTTCGACCCGAAGGGGTTTCATAGAAATGCCTTGAAGCAAATCTCTTCAACTTTGAAAGGGAATACTAATATGTTGAATGAGAAGATCGCGTGGCATGTCAGACAAGCTGATCAAGCTAAGCTGACGGAGTAGTGGATCGCTGTATGATGTAGTTGCATACCAATAAGTATCTATTCCGGTTCCATGGAATGATGAGGTCTAGCAGCCTCTTCATTCCTGGGACAGAATAAAATCCAAATTATCACCTGTATTATACTTTGGCCTGACGTAACGTCAGGCTTTTTTTTTTCTAAGGCTTTTTCATCTACAGGGAATTGCATGCCTGTTACGACCTGATGCAAAAAAATATCAAGCAAATTGCTTATTACTTACATGAAAAATGGGCTCTTTGCGGAAACTTATCCAAAACCATGCCTATATGAGAGAAAATATAAGACAGGGTGCGGAGACACCAGCGACGCATTGATGTGCGATTAAGCACATGTATCTCCGTTCGTTTTCGCTCTATTACGAAAAATTAAAATGAAGTTTTTTTAATAATGTTTACTTAAATAAACTAATGGATTACGTGACTTGGACCACACTGTCGGAGGGGTGGCGGTTGGACTTATTAAGCCATTGAAAAATAAAACATAATCTTATGAATGTTCGCTCAGGAGACTGGACAATTTTGACAAGAAAAATAGATATTTGTACACCACGACAAAAGCGGTTGATGGCTCAGTAATTGCTGCCTTTTTATGGAAATTTTGGCGTAATATTTTTGCCCATTAAGATCGGTTTCTTGTTCAAAAGTTCTAGTTAAGGTTACGATCCTTCGTACTCATATTTTAGTGTGAGGGGCTTACATATGATAGTCGATATGACTCACTCAACCGATCAACTAGCCAGAAACTTCTATCAAACCTTGCTGGAAGTCACGAACATCTTAAATTCCCAACGTAATACGGAAGATCTGTGGAAAGCCATTACGGGACACATTAAGAAGGTGATCTCGTGGGAACGCGCGGGTATTACGCTGTATCATTCTGACATAGATGCTTTCCGGTTTTACGCAGTGGAAACGAGTATGCCGGTGGTGAAGTTGAAATGTGATGCCATCATTCCTCGAGAAGGGAGTGCAATGGGGTGGGTGTATAATCATCGGCGTCTTCATATACGTCCCCATTTACAACAAAATCCCGTATTTTTAGAAGATGCGTTTTATCACGAAGAGGGCCTGGGAAGAATGATTAATATTCCTATGATTATTGGAGATAATTGCATCGGATCTTTAAATATCGGCAGTGTGGAATCCGGGGATCCGGACCCGGAAAATGTCTTGTTTTTACGCCAAGTGGCGACTCAAATTGCCTTTGCCATTGATCATGTACGGGCCTATGAAGAGATCAACCACCTGAAGGAACAGCTCACCCGTGAAAATGCCTATCTCCTAGAAGAAATCAAAGTTTCTTACGATTTTGGAGCGATGGTTGGAAACAGTCAAAAGTTTAAGAACGTGCTGGACTTGGCCCAGGCCGTGGCCCCAACCACAACCTCGGTGCTCATTATGGGGGAAACAGGAACGGGAAAAGAGCTTTTGGCACGATTACTTCATGAGTTGAGCCCTCGCAAGGCAAAGCCTTTTGTGCGAGTCAATTGTGCGGCGTTACCTTCAGGTCTGGTTGAAAGTGAGCTGTTCGGGCATGAAAAGGGCGCCTTTACCGGTGCAGAGACTGGAAGACCCGGCAAATTTGAATTAGCCAATGGTGGCACCTTGTTTCTTGATGAAATCGGGGAGATGCCGATCGAAGCGCAGGCAAAACTTCTGAGGGTTTTACAGGATGGTATCGTGGAACGAGTCGGCAGTATCGAAGGGAAAGCCGTCGATGTGCGAATCATTGCCGCGACCAATAGCGATTTAAGCAAGGCGATTGCCGAAGGACGTTTTCGTTCAGATTTATATTATCGATTGCATGTTTTTCCGATTGTGGTGCCTCCTCTCCGGGAACGTCTGCATGATATTCCCCTTCTGGTGCGACACTTCATGGAGAAAAATCGGTTGCAGTTCAGACGAAACTGTCAGGAAATCGATGATCGTTCAATGGAAATGCTGGTTCAGTATCCATGGCCGGGTAATGTACGGGAACTGAAAAATGTGATTGAACGAGCCATGATTCTTTGCCAATCGTCGGTCATGCATGTGGAAGATTCGTTGTTGCAGTCACCGGCAAACAATATGGATTCTATGCCCCCCACTCAATTAAAAGATGTGGAGCGCACTCGAATACTACAAGCTTTAGCGGCGTGTGAATGGAGAATTGATGGACCATTAGGGGCGGCCAAGCATCTGGGATTACATCCCAGCACCCTGAGAAGCCGATTGAAAAAATTCGGGATCAAGCGGCACGCTGAATAAGACACCCAATCGTGGGCTAGGTGATTGGGATGAGAAGCCGGTTAGTCCGGAGGGAACAATTTGAAATAGGTCATGCCCCCGTCTTTGTCCTCCCAATTGAAACCTACCTCAACTGACTTGTGAACATACAAACGGCTTAGATCAGGAGACTTTGTCCCGCCTCCCGAAGATGCTTCTTTGCCCTCCTGTCAGTAACAGGTCATCTCCACAGGGCGGTGTTTCAGAAAGAAACCCACGTAAACGGTTTTTCTTTCCACAGCTCCTAATTGGAGAGGGTTCCGGATGAGACAAAAGGCCACACGAAATGTACCCCATCTTTTTCAGATCAATGATGCAATCTGGTTAGTGGTATATGACCGTTCAGTTGTGGAGTCCGAGGAATTTCTATCCTCAATGGTTTAATGAAGCAAATCCAATCTTCAATGAGAATTTCAATAGCCCACAAATTCTTCAGAGCGAATATTGGTCTTTGGAATGCCGGTAGACTCAAGCATCTTTCGTAATCCATCAACCATGGCAGGGGGCCCCACAACAAAATACAGAGCCGACTCCGTCTCTTTGACATATTTTCGGAGCATGACTTGGTCTATCCGGCCGGTTTCCCCCTTCCATGTTTCGGTGCTTCCATTTGGACTCGTCATCGTTCCAATACACGTAAAATGCGGATTCTCTTGCTGGAGGGTTTGCAGTTCATCAAGAAAAGCGGCATCTTCCTGCTGCCGATTTGAATACAGGAGAATAAGTTGATGTGTAAGTTTGTGATGAGCGGCTTCCACCAGCATACTTCGGAACGGTGTAATTCCGATTCCTCCTGCGAGAAGAACGATCGTTCGGGAATCGTCAGATGGTAGGGTGAATTGTCCGAATGGACCTTCAAGGTCAATTGTCGTTCCAAGAGGTATTTCTGTCAACATGCGCTTAAATGCGGTGTCTCGCAAACGGGTGGCGACCATGAGCGGTTGTTCGGATGGAGCACTGGCAAGGGTCAAGGCCCGTGTATGGCCTTCCGGATCGGATGTTGAAAGATTCGGTAATGACAGATCGATAAACTGACCAGCTGTGAAGGTGAATCCAGCCGGTCGATCAAAATAGAACGCCATTGTACTTTTGGCGATTTCCTGACGATTTCTCAATGCCACATGATGAATGGATGGCTTGGTGAGTTTTCCCATTGAGAGCGCTCCTTGATGGAAGCAGACGTTAGGGCGTGCGCTGCACTCGCATTATTTATCCTAGCGTTTTGGTATGGGGTTGAGTCAATTGTTGGCCCATGGTTTTCATGATCCGGTTAAGACGGGTCCATGGTTCCTCAAGGCGTAACCGTAAAATAATCGTACTGCCTTTTTAAATTTCGAATAAGTTCAAGCTCATTTCTCTTATTAGACAGGTTATTCGGTTCTATGCTTGAATCTGTCGCAAGAAAGGATTGAAGGACTGTGGAACGAATCGAGAGAAATTACCGGGCACTTTTGAATGTCGCGATTGTACTTAATTCACAACGGGATACCGATAGTCTCTGGCAAGCCATTATCGAGCAGATTGAACAGGTCATGCCCTGGGCCAGGGCAAGTGTGACTCTATATGACCGTGAGTCTGACGGTTTCAGATTTTATGTGGTGACGACTCATTTGGCGAAGGTTGTACTGCAAGGTGATTCAGTGATTCCGCGAGTAGGGAGCGGCATGGGATGGGTGTACGACCATAAATCTATGCATGTCCGTCCTGATCTCAGACTGGAACAAGTCTTTCTGGAAGACCAATGGTATGTGGAGGAAGGACTGGGACGCATGATCAACCTGCCGTTGTTGGTCAGAGGGAAATGTCTGGGGGTATTGAATCTCGGGAGCGTTGATCCTGGGAACCCGGAGCCTGATGCACTTGAGTTTTTATCACAAGTGGCTATGCAAATTGCCTATGCGATTGATCATGTGCAGGCCTATGAGGAAATTAATCTGCTGCGTCAGCAGTTGGCACGGGAAAACATCTATCTGGTCGAGGAACTCAAACTGACAAAGCACTTCGGGGCCATGGTAGGACGGAGTCAGGTTTTTCAGCATGTATTGGAACTTGCCCGCGAAGTTGCTCCTACGCCGGCGACGGTCCTGATCACGGGGGAGACGGGAACCGGGAAAGAACTCCTGGCCCAAGCGATTCATGATTGGAGCATGCGTGCGAACAAACCCTTTATTAGGGTCAATTGTGCCGCCCTTCCGGCAGGATTAGTCGAAAGCGAATTATTCGGTCACGAAAAAGGCGCATTTACCGGAGCTGACTCGAGGCGTGAGGGGCGTTTTGAGTTAGCCCATGGCGGGACCCTGTTGTTAGACGAAATCGGGGAGATTCCTTTGGAAACCCAGGCGAAATTATTGCGAGTGATTCAGGACGGGATGGTTGATCGTGTGGGTGGCAAACAGTCTATCCCGGTGGATATTCGGTTGATGGCCTCGACCAATGCCGATCTGCCTTCAGCGATTGAACAAGGTCGTTTTCGTGCTGACCTGTTCTATCGCCTTCATGTGTTTCCGATTACCATCCCTCCGCTCCGTGCCCGACCGGAAGATATTCCAGAACTCGCGCAGCATTTTCTGGAGCACTATGCTATGAAACTCAAACGGCCCTGCGAAACAATTGAACCGGATTCTCTGCAGCGACTTATCCGGTATTCCTGGCCGGGCAATATTCGAGAACTGGAAAATGTGATTGAACGGGCGGTGATTCTCTCCCACCAAAAGGTTCTGCGCATCGATGAACGGCTTTTGATTCTTCAGAGTGCGACGCATGAATCAAAGGCTCCGGCTGGATTAGTTGATTTTGA
>JACKFF010000028.1 GCA_020632595.1 Nitrospiraceae bacterium
TGCCAGATCAAATGAACATGATTTAATCAATTTTCTAGACATCTCCGAGAGAGGTGTTTGCAGGGATTTCAACACCTTGAATCTCTACCGTCAGGAATAGAAAGCGGGTAGTCCACCATTGCATTCACCTAATTTACTCTGTAAATGCATGAGCTAAATGGTCGGTGATGGGTTTCACGAGATAAGAAAGAATCGTTCGATCCCCTGTTTGGATAAATGCTTCGACAGGCATACCAGGAATCAGTTTCTTTTCTTGTAATTTACCAAGTTCCTCTTCCTCAATAATCAATCGTGCCACATAATAGGTTCCACCCGTCAGCTCATCACGGGTCAGATCGGCAGAAATTGTGGCCACATTGGCCGTTAATTCAGGAGTGGTTCGCTGATTAAATGCCGGGAAACGAACCACAGCAATTTGTCTGGGTTGAACTTGGTCCACGTCCGTTGGTTGAACTTGCGCCTCGACAACCAACACGTCTTCCTGAGGCACAATAAATAGGAGAGTTTCACCAGCTCCAACAACTCCTTCGATGGTATGCACACCCATTTGATGGATAAAACCTGTTCGCGGAGCTCGGATTTCAACTCGTTGCAATTTATCCAATGCGGCAATTCTTTCTTCCTGTAATTGCGCCATTCGTGCACGAACGGATTGTAAGTTTTCCAAGACGCCGGAGCGAAATTCATCTTCAATTTGTAAAATTTGAAGACGGCGTTCACTGATCGTTTCATGGGCTTGGGCCATTTGGGCTTCTAATTCTCCACGATCCCCTAAGAGGTCCGCCCGATCCCGTTTGAAAGCCGTAATTTCACTCGCCATGACTAACCCTTGTGGAAGAAGAGGTTCCAAGGCTTCAAGCCGCTCTTCTGTCAGCCGAATGCTTTCAGTTTTGGCATTTTGCTGTACACCCAACCCTCGAATTTGGTCTTGGATCTGCGCGATCTGCTCTTCCAATTGAGATTTTTTTCCCTGAAGAGTTGAGCGCCGGGTATCTCGTAATGCTCGTTGATCCGAAAGACTACTGGCCACGAAGGTTTCACGTTTGCTGCGCTCCAAAAGATCCGTCGGATATTGCATGAGGACAGCACCATCTCGTTCGGCAATCAACCGGACTTCCTGTGCAGCCAATTCCCCCATCTCACTGGTTATCATGGCCAAATTGGCATTCACCACCGTATCGTCTAACTTCACAAGTAAATCGCCAGCTTGAACTATATCACCATCCCGAACCAAAATTTCCTTCACGATGCCGCCTTCCTGATGTTGAACGCGCTTGGCTTTAGTTTCGACCACAATGAGACCCGGAGCGATGACTGCCCCACTGATTTCTTGAACGGCTGCCCATCCACCAATACCGCCGACCAAGACGAAAATAATCGCCATCCCCCCGGCTAAATGTCGATGAAGACTTCGAATGATTTGGTGTTCCGTGTCAGTCGAAATTTCCGGCATGTAAAACTCCCGGCTCGTTCGATGAGCTTAAGACCTGAGCCAAAACCTCGGCTTTTTTCCCAAAACGGCCTTGGTGTCCATTTTGCATAAAGAGAACATGATCAAGCGACTCAATGGCACTTGGGCGATGCGCAACAACGATGACAATACTGCCTCGATTTCGCATAGTCCGAATAGCTTCTCGGAGAGCCACATCGCCCTCGGCATCAAGGTTAGAGTTAGGTTCGTCTAAAACGAGTAAAAAGGGTGCCCCATACAAAGCACGGGCCAGCCCGATCCGCTGGCATAATCCGGCTGAAAGACGGTTTCCACTTTCCCCGATGACGGTGTCATACCCTTTGGGCAATCCGGTCAAAATGTCATGAAGATTCGCCAATCGGGCGGCAATGAGAATGTCTTCAGAGACCGGATTGGGATCAAAGCGAGAAATATTTTCGGCTACCGTTCCATCAAATAACTCTACATCTTGAGGCAAATATCCAATGGACTTCCCTAACAGCGCCCGATCCCATTGCTTGAGTTCCGCGCCATCAAGTCTCACTGACCCTTTTACCGGTGCCCACACACCGACAAGACCACGAATCAAGGAGGTCTTTCCCGATCCCGATGGACCGATAATCCCGAGCCCATCCCCGGCCTCCAAATGGAAATTGATTCCTTGCACCACCACGGACCGTTCACCTGGCACGGCAACGGCCATGTCCTCCACATCCAGTGATCGACAGGGTGGCGGAAGTTGCATTGCCGGAGTCTGGGGACATGTATACGAAAGGCCTCTGACAGTCCCTTAGCGGCCTGGCGGGCAGCCACAAATCCTTCCAATGGGCCACCGCCTGTTCAGCCGGCGCCAACTCTCGAGAGGTAATGATGGAAGAGGCAATCATCACCCCCGGAGAGAGTTCTTGTTGGATCACTAACCACGCCCCAACCCCAAGAACCCCGGATTGAAGAAGAAACCTGAAGGATTTGATTGCGGTAGAAAAATAGGTAGCTCGGTCAAGAGCCTCTCGTTGAACGGTGAGATACTCCGCATTGTGGTCGTTCCACCGCTTGGTAAACGTCTCTACCATACCCATCGCCGTCAGCACTTCCGCATTGCGGCGCGTAGCCTGGACCATGGCGGCCCGCCGAGCCACAAAGGCTGTCACATTTCGAACAGGTTGGCGGGCCATCACTTCGTTTAAGCCGATCAGTATGGAAATGATCACTGCCCCGGCAAGAGCCAACCACCCAAGATAGGAGTGAAAGAGAAAGATGATAGCCAGATAGACAGGCATCCACGGCACGTCAAAAATAGCTGAGGGGCCGGGACCGGAGAGAAATTGTCGGACGGTATCAAGATCCCTGATCAGATCACGATCACGGAAGTGGCTCCCGAGTTGAAGGGACAGCCCGACATTCGCTTGCAAGCTGTCAGCAGACAGACGTGAATCCACCCAGGCTGAGACCCGAGCCAAGCTTCGGGCTCGGATACCTTCGAGCAATCCGAAAAAGAGGTAGAGTCCGACCACTAATCCCGATAGGACCACCAGCGTGGGAATACTCCGGCTGGTCAACACCCGATCGTAAATTTGAAGCATGAAAAGGGGGCCTGTCAGCATCAGCAGATTGATGACGAGGCTGATGAGACCGACAACCACTAAAGTGGTTTTTCGGAGAGACAAAATTCCCACGACCGGAGAAGCCCCAGGCATACTGCTCAGACCTATCATGTTCATTTTTCACAATCACACAAAACGAAAATCGTCTTGATGCAGATCCGAAGTCAAAACATTCTCAAGCGTAATGGAATTATTGGCGTTTATGGTAATCACGGCGTCGGCGCCATTTTGTGATAGGGCCGCGAGAATTTCGTTAAATGAATCAAATGCATCTGTTTCAATTCGATCGCCGAACCCGGCTCCGGCATGAAAATCCGTAATTCTGTCATGACCAACCGAGGTCCCACGGAACACAAATGTGTCAGGCCCCGCTCCGCCGGTTAATACATCCGCTCCGCCCAAGCCAGTCAAGAGGTCCGCGTTTGCCGTTCCAGTGAGGCTCTCACCATTGGAGGTTCCAGTGATCACGCGAGATCTCAGAGCCAATTCAGTCCAAACCGTACCGTCGTCAAAGACGATTTGTTCAATGGAATCATTCAAATGATTAATTTCGTTCACGATGGTCATTTGATCTGTCGTCCCGGCAAAATTGAGTACCACCGTTTTGACGTTGGGATCTCCACCCAAAGCTACCTCCCCCGGCGTATACCCATGCAGCTCGAGCACGTCGGTGTCGCCTACGCCGTTGTCGTCAATGAGGTCCTGTCCGTCGCCGCGCGTAAACACATACCTGTCCGACCCGTCCATGCCAAACAGCGAATCGTTCCCCAGGCCCCCCGCCAACGTGTCGTTGGACGTAAACCCGGTGATGGCATCGTTGCCCGCCGTCGCCGCCTCCGTCAGCAGCCGCGTCGCCAGGTACGTGTCCGTCCAAATCGTGCCGTCGTCAAAGACCACCTGCTCAATGGTATCAGTCAGGTTGCTGATTTCGTTCACGATGGTCATTTGATCCGTCGTCCCGGTAAACGTCAGCACCACCGTCGCGGTCGTCCCGGTCCGGCCCACCACCACCTCCCCCGGCGTATACCCATGCAGCTCGAGCACGTCGGTGTCGCCTACGCCGTTGTCGTCAATGAGGTCCTGTCCGTCGCCGCGCGTAAACACATACCTGTCCGACCCGTCCATGCCAAACAGCGAATCGTTCCCCAGGCCCCCCGCCAACGTGTCGTTGGACGTAAACCCGGTGATGGCATCGTTGCCCGCCGTCGCCGCCTCCGTCAGCAGCCGCGTCGCCAGGTACGTGTCCGTCCAAATCGTGCCGTCGTCAAAGACCACCTGCTCAATGGTATCAGTCAGGTTGCTGATTTCGTTCACGATGGTCATTTGATCCGTCGTCCCGGTAAACGTCAGCACCACCGTCGCGGTCGTCCCGGTCCGGCCCACCACCACCTCCCCCGGCGTATACCCATGCAGCTCGAGCACGTCGGTGTCGCCTACGCCGTTGTCGTCAATGAGGTCCTGTCCGTCGCCGCGCGTAAACACATACCTGTCCGACCCGTCCATGCCAAACAGCGAATCGTTCCCCAGGCCCCCCGCCAACGTGTCGTTGGACGTAAACCCGGTGATGGCATCGTTGCCCGCCGTCGCCGCCTCCGTCAGCAGCCGCGTCGCCAGGTACGTGTCCGTCCAAATCGTGCCGTCGTCAAAGACCACCTGCTCAATGGTATCAGTCAGGTTGCTGATTTCGTTCACGATGGTCATTTGATCCGTCGTCCCGGTAAACGTCAGCACCACCGTCGCGGTGGTCCCGGTCCGGCCCACCACCACCTCCCCCGGCGTATACCCATGCAGCTCGAGCACGTCGGTGTCGCCTACGCCGTTGTCGTCAATGAGGTCCTGTCCGTCGCCGCGCGTAAACACATACCTGTCCGACCCATCTTTTCCCGAAAGGGTGTCATTCCCGGTACGCCCCACCAGAACATCCGTCGCCGTAGTACCGTTGAGCGTATCATTCCCCGAAGTCCCATTCAGCGCCCCCACATATTCGATGACATTGGCGTAAATCGCTTGGCGATTCCATTCCTCTGCGTCGGCAAAGATCAGCCGTTCGATCCCCTTACCGGTAGTGGTAAATTGTCCGGTGATCCGCACCACCTGTTGGGTGACGTTATCGGTAATCAAGACATCTTGAAGGGTACGCGTCATCGTAACTTGTGAACGAAGCAGATCGGTCAGCTCCAGGGTATCCACGATGACCCCGTTTGTCCCCGTGTCGACGATTTCATCGTTGCCATCTCCGCTGACATAATAATAGGTATCGCCCCCGCCCGTTCCATCCAGAATGTCATCACCCGCACTGGAGAGAAACACATCCGGGTCCTCCGTTCCCACGAGATTATCCGGTCCGCTGGTACCCGGATACTGATTGCCCGAACCCGTCGACAAGAGGGCTTCAATATCGTCCGATGAATACACCTGCCCACCGGAAAAGACAAACCGTTCGACCAGACGGGCATCGGAAAGGAATTGATCCTCGATGGTGAGCGATTCCCCTGTGTCTTGAATTTCCAGACGGAGATCGTCTCCGATTTGGGTCAGGGTCAAATCGGCCAAAATCAACGTCCCGCCGAATTGAATGGTGTCGGGGTCGTGGGAGAAGAGACTGGTATTATCGTCAAAAACGACATCATGACCCGATCCCCGGTCAAACAGATACGTATCCCCGCCGACACCGCCCTCTAACCGATCATTTCCAGCACCCCCGTCCAACACATCCGCGGTGTAAAAACCTCTTATGAGGTCATCCCCCGAAGTCATTTCACCTTGCAGGAGCATGCTACGTAGCGTATTGGGGGTCCATACGGTTCCATTATCGAATCGGACTTCTTCGATTTGGCTGAGCGGCGCGCCAATGACAGGCGAAAAATTTTGATTTTCCAGGGTGAGACTGTCCCCTGAGTCCACGATTCGCAACCGAACATCGTTGATGCCGGTCCCTCGCTCGACCACAACCTCACCGGGCAGTACATCCGAGTCAAATTCGACCACATCGAAGCTCAAATTATCGTAATCGTACGCCACATCCTGTCCGTCGCCCTGACCAAACACATAGGTATCCCCGCCAAAACTTCCTTCCAGTCTGTCGTTGCCTGGTCCACCCTCAAGCTGGTCACCCCACTTAAATCCGACAATGGTATCGTTCCCACTGGTTTGCGCCTCGGCGATCAACCGCAACATCATGTCCTGATTCGTAAGCAGTTGGGACGATCCTTCAAAATAAAACTCTTCGATGCGGTTGGCGTTGAATTCCACCATCTGACTGTCAGCAAACATGTTCTTGATCGTGAGACTGGACCCATCGGCCAGATTGATGTCCAAATCGACACCGTTTCGCACCAAGGTGATATCCTGCGGAGTCAAACTGCCTGTGAAGACTACCCGATCGATACTTCCGCCCAGAAGCGTGGCCTGTGCATCCTCAATCGTGTCATGCCCATAGCCCAATCCAAAGGTATACACATCGTTTTCATTGCCACCGGATAAATAATCATTGCCGGCGCCCCCATCCAACACATCCTGCCGGGAGAACCCATAGATGACATCATCACCCGCGGTGGACATGTCCGTGAGAACCATCGCCATCACGTCCTCGGCGGTTAGGGTCACCACGCTGCCATTCACCAAAAATTCAAACAACTCGATCCGCTCCATCCATTGGGTGCCAAAGGGCCCCGTGTACGCCGCCTCAAACTGCTTAAGAATCGTGAGAGAATCCGAGGACGACAGGGTCATCACCAAATCATTCGAGTTGCCATTCCGGGTAAACGTCACCGCCTCCAAATCCACCCCGGCTCCAAACTTCACCGTGTCGATTTGTCCCGACAAAATGTGGGTAAGATGTTCCTGAATGGTGTCGTGACCATAGCCCACATCGTAAATATAGGTATCGTTTTCATCGCCTCCCGACAAGAGATCGGTCCCCAGACCGCCGTCCAACACATCTTCAAACGAAAACCCGTAGATCGTATCGTCACCATCCGTTTTCTGTTCGGCAACCATTTGCCCCAACACGTCCGACCATTGCAAAAACGTCCCGTCGGAAAATATCAGGACCTCGAGACGATTGAACCATTGCACCCCCAGAGTACCGGTATAGGTGGCCTCGGCAAATTCCTGAATCGTAAAGGTATCGTCGGTCGCATCGATCGTCATGGTAATCGTGGTGGAATCCCCGACTCGGGAGAAAGAAATATCTTCTTGGGTGAGTCCCTGGCCAAACACCAAAAAGTCCGGATCATCCAACAAGAGATACGTTTGTTGATCGATAGCCAGATCGTCACCATATCCAACATCGAAAAAATACACGTCTCCGCCATCGCCACCGGACAACGTGTCGTTCCCCCCGGCACCATCCAGAAAATCCATTTCCCAGGTTCCGGTAATCGTTTGATCCCCGGTCAAAGGACGAGAAACCGCCTCGGCGATGTCGATGGACCGCCAGACCGTGCCATCGGCAAATACGATTTCATTAATCCCGCGATCCGGATTGAGATTGGTGCCAAATAAATCCGGCTTCTCTCCGATAAATTGGTCAAGAATCCGAAGTTCATGCGACGTCCCTGCCAGGGTCATGACCAAGTCGATGCCGTCTCGGGTGAAGACCAAATCTTCCGGGTTATAATGGGCAAACCGCACGATATCTTGATAATTCTCTGTCAGAAGAGGTTCAAAATCATCAATCACATCCTGGCCAAAATCCCGGCCCACCACGTAGACATCATGCCCGCTTTCGCCTTTCAGGACTTGATCCCCGGCCCCCAGGTAGAACAGATTCACCCCGTTATCGCCCACCACTTCACCAGCCCCGATGGCAAGCAACTCCTCCGGCACGCCAAGGGTAACGGCCGCCGTCTCAAGATCGATCGCCAAGCCGACGTTTTCATAGGCCGCCACGATGTTGGTAAACAGAAAGGAATGCGTATTTTGCAAATGATCTCCCCCAAACCGCTTGAAATTTTCAAACACCACATCGAAAATTTCATTCCAAGACACCAGCCAATCCAAGGTGCCTTGGGCTGTAGCCGGTGCCGCCGAGAACACCGACTCGAACATCGGCACCAAATCCCGGTTGGTGGTGGCATGCAGGGCATCGACTTCCAGATCATATTCTACTCCGGCAAAATACGATTGGAGCGGACCCTGGGCCGCCAGACGCACAGCCAACGCATCCATGCGGGTCACCAACAATTCCAACAGCCCTTCAAACGCCGCAATCGCCGCAAGGTTGCCTTCGGCCACCTGATCCACCGGAATGGCCTCACCCATGAACCGTTCCAGAAACGAAATTTGCTTCCCTTGAATGACTTCCCATTCCCCTTCCTCTCCAGGACTGAAGGCCAAAATCTCAGCCAAAGTCGGATCGGGAATCGTTACCCCATTGCCATCCTTCACAATTTTCCCACTAGCCAAATACCAGTCGCCGGACGGATCTTGCACGGCAAAGTCCACGATCTCGGTGCCCTCGGCGGTACGATTCACAAAGGCATGCACATCCGGCCTGACCGGAGCGATGGTGGCCGTCGAACCCAAATCCACGTCCGCCCAGGCTTCCAGTACCGGCAGCACCCGTTCCCGGAGCGTGGCCAGGTCCACCACGTTCAAGGTCGGCAGCACCGTATTCAACGTACTTTGAAGAGCACCCGTCGTATCCAGAGTCATGGCCACATGGAGGTCGGCCAAAGTCCCATGGCCTTTCAAATTGGGTAAAGAAGCGACTGATGGATCGACCGTGGCATCCCCCAGGCAGGCCGAATCATAATTATTGATCCGGAATTTCACATCGGCCAGCTCTCTCGTCGTTCCGTCGGTCCGCGTAAAACTACCCGTTTCCGCCACCAGATTGGTCGTGTTATCCACCCCGCTCGGCGTGGCCGTGAGCGACAGGGAGGCAATGCCCAACTCCGCCAGCGTGGAGAGTTCGCCTGCATCCACCGTGGCGTTCTGGTTCAGATCCTGCCACACCCGCAGGTCGGCAAAGATCGCGTCCTGCACGTTTATCACCCCATCCGCATTGCCATCATGCGTGGCCAGCTCCGCAAACCCCGAGGTGCTGGGGTTCCCAAACAGCTCGCCGATGTCATCGATCTGCCCGTTGGCGTTCTGATCGAACACCAATAACCCATCGTCCGGCCGCACCCACCCCGTCTGTTCGGCAAAGCCATCGCCATCCAGATCGAACACGGGCGAGAGAGGCGTGCGGGCCGTCAGCTCCAGCCCATCCCCATCCAGATCCAGCACCAAAGGATCGACCCCTTCAAAAAGCGACACCCCCAGCAGCGCCTTGTACATATAGCCAAACACCAACTGGAAAAATTCATAGAGCCCCTTGCCGGTATCATTGTTCACCAGCAGGATGCGCTCCATGTCGTATTCGAACACCAGGAGCCCCGCCGTGCGGCCGCTCAGGGGCGTCTCCGGCCCCACGTCGGCATTGGTCACAAACGTGGCGCCCCAACCGAGACTCTTGCCAAACGCGCTCTCAATGACTAAGTCGCCTTGGGCATTCATCCCGTAGCGAAACAAAAAGGCCCCGTAGGCCCAGGGATCTTCGGATGCTTCCCACCGTTGTCCGCCCCACAGGTCTAAACCAAAGGCTTTGATATGGTCCTCGGGTGTGGCATCTTCAATCAAGGTATGGTTGGAAAAGTAAAACGTGTCCGCACCCACTCCGCCGGTCATGCGGGTGCCCGGCGTCAGGGAAAAGAGGGTGTCGTTACCAGCACCCCCAAAGAGGTCATTGTCGGCTCCCCCAAACGACAGAATGATATCATCCCCGCTACTGCCATCCAGCGTGGCATCGCTGGCTTGAATGGCCACCAGCACGTCATCGCCCGAGCCCCCATCGATCAGTTCTCCATCCGGCCCCACGACGAGCGTATCATCCCCGCCGTTACCGTAAATCGTCTGGACCCCGGCGATATAATTCCAAAAACCTTGCAACAGAGACACCCCGGAGCCGCTCCCTGAGCCGACCTGCCCAGCGCTCTCCGTATCTATCACCGTTTCAAAATTCTTAAACGACACATCCCCGGCTTGCCCCGCCCCATTAACCAAACTGGGAATCTGCAGGGACCCCGTAAATTGGGAAAAGTCCAGGGTATCCTCTCCAGCCCCACCATCGATTTCGAGTGTGCCACCGGTCCACGCATAACTGGCAGCCTGAAGGACGCTATTGCTGCCGTTGATGACGACGGTATCGTTCTGAACCGTACCGACAATCCTCTCGATGGAATATAAATAATCCTTGCTACCATACCCGTCATTCTCGATCCACACGGGATGCTTATCCAAAATCGCCGCGCCGGACCCCAGATCCAAGCGGACGGTGATGGCGCCTGGCGTCGGTGCTCCATGATCGCCCTGCGAATAGTCCGCCGTGTCGGTGCCATCGGCCGGGTAAATCGTCATATGTTCCCCGCCGTGCAGCACATCGTCGCCGCTCCCCCCAACGAGGATGTCGTCGCCCGCCCCCCCTAGCAAAATATCCTTGCCCTCTTGGCCATACAGCCGATCAATCCCATCACGACCCAACAGCATATTATTATCTTTGTTGCCCTTCACTTGATCGTTGGTACCCAATCCCACGAACAAGCCGGTCCTGCTGGGATTGGACGTCTCCGCATTGGGCTCGGGTTCGCTCAGGGTCACATCTAACGCCCCCGTCCCCAAGGCAAAATCAATCCGGTTGATGACGGAGGAATTATCCGTCGTCGCATCCCCGTACAACCGCTGCATGCTGGCCAGTAACACGGCTGCCGCCGGATCGGTGGCGAAGAAGGGATCCAGCATGGACTGAATGCCAACCACCTCCACTGGCTTGTTCGGATCTATCCCTCCTACGTTCCACAGCCCTTTGGTCAGATCGGCTCTTAACAATCGATCATTCTCATACACGGTTAAAAATCCCTCCTCGGGTTTTTTATCCGTGTGTTGGGTGTAATCGACGTGGTTGAGGGCCATTTGCCCTCCAAACTGGACGATGGCTTCCGCCAAATGGGGGGCTGTATCCGAAAACCCAGTTGGCGCTTTGCCTTCGGTTATAGCCTTACCCACTGCGTTCGCATCCTCAAACAAGGCTCGAATGCCCGTATTCCCAAAGACCAGGGTGCCATTTCCCTGCGCATCCTTTTCCAAGGCTGAATAGGCAATGGCCGATTTCACATCATCCGCATCGTGAAGAGAAGCAGTGGATTGAATGGCCTGCTGACTCACTTCCTCATTAAAAAAGGCCCTCATGATCGGTTCTACAATGGAAACCCAATCGTTGGTCGGCACGCTTTGATCCGCATACATTAACGTCACAAGGAGCGCTTGCGAATGGAGCTGGGTAAATGGGTTTAAAAATGTGAGAAGATTAGCAATTGTCCCGTTGGAGCTAACGGAGGACTGTTCCGTATTTTGAAGGAGTCTAAACAATTCGAGAAACTCCCCTGGAACATAATAGGTCTTTAAGTTGTCTGAAATGGTCGGAGCCCACGGATTGAACCCGTTGTACAAATCATTAACAAGCGGCTGCCAAACTGAATCGCCAGAATTGGCATGGGTATAAGCACTGTTGGCTGCGAGCTCAAAGGGCATATTGTCGAATAGGAAGGCATTTTGTTTATATAACGCCCCAATAAAACCAGCCAGCCCCCCACCCAACGAATGACCGATCAAGGTCGCCAATCCCGCCGTGCTCGGATTACCATTTGCCGTTCCGGTCACCGCCTGAAAGAATTCGGCCGCCAGCTTTGCTTGTTCAGTAATGGGCGCCCCAGCACCGGTGCCATAGCCATTCCAAAGGTCACTCCCTCCTTCCGGATCATCTGTCCAAGGTATACTGAAATTGTTATCGGTTCCCCGGTACGAGATGATGGTGTCCCCATTCCACTGATACGCCACCGCGTAGAAGCCGGCGGCTTGGGCTGCATTGGAAAGTTGAGCATCCTCAAGATTATAGGAAACTGTTGCGGTTCCGATCTGGACACTTCCATCGGATGCCTCTGACAAACCTGCAATTCCCGTATTATACCCACGGTTATAGGAATCCATGGATAAAATCGCATACATGAGTTCTTGTGAAATGCTCATTTCACTTTCTCCTTTTTACCTTTAACTCATTTCTGAGACGTATCTTTCAATGACTTTTCATAATAAACTTGGTGATGCCAATAGTCTCGTAACCTCGTGGACTGTTATTAGGCACATGAAAAGGAGGAGGATCTCGTCGATCCGTTCCTTGTGCCAGCCACCATCCCAACACCTGCTCAATCTTTCCCTCGGTCACCGGCTCGTCGGTAATTTCCAAGGTGATGCGTTTAAGCTCAATGCCTGGCCCAAACGTGGCCGCCAAGTTATCCGGATCCACCACCTTGACCGTCGTCGGATCGGTGAGATCCGTGAAGGTCACCAAGAGGGGATACCGATCAAGAGGAATGGTCAACGTTTGTCCCTTTGCGGCTTGGACTAATGAAAATTCCTGTGGGCCACGCGCCCACCCCTTTTGGCCGGTCATCATCTGCGTGGCCACATCAGCAGCATACGATGAATGTCCTGCAACGCTTATTAATCCAAAGAGTACTCCGCGTCCTGGAATCTCCACATAGGGAGCTTCCCCGCGTATCCCTCCAAGCCACTCTGGCCCATTCGCTGCGCCGATCGGATCATTTTTGCGCCAACTCACCTTCATCACACTGGCACCCGTCAAGACCTGGCCATCGACTTCCACTTCAATGGTCATCTTCTGATGCCAGGTGTAGGGAAACCAAAAATGTTGACAATAGGCCACCGACACCCCCACCAACACCAATACACCAATAAGAACTGCTTTTTTCATGCCTTGTGGCTCCATCCTGGAAATTGATTTATAGATGCCCGCGTCCTTGCAGGGTCCAGTCCGTATCCTTTGCTCTACTATCAAGCCCCTGTCGTTTGGCCCTGGCGAGTCGTTGCTTCGCTTGCTTTGGCGGCATTTTTAGGGCCCGCTTCCATTGGTCGCAACGCAAACCGCTTATATGTCTTGTCTTTGAACACCGACTCTTCGAGTTTCTTCACTAAGGCCTGGGCCACGTCCTTGGGGGCCAGCACGGCGAGTAGCCAGGGAATCTTCCCGCTCTTCCATTCATGTGGAGCCAAGCGAAAGGGGATATTGGCTTGTTGTTGCGCTTCCAATTTTTTGTCTACCTCGTCGGAGACATGCGCCCACAGAGCCATACCCAACGGGATAGTCAATCCGTTTTGATCTTTCAATTTGCCTCTCACGGTCGTCACCTGATTGGTGGCCAACGCCGGAATGACCAGCCATTCCAAATCCGCGAGGCTCATGTGCTTATACACGGGCGAAAAACTCAACAGCGCCACGATCTCTCCAAAGGTGGCTGTGGCAACCCGAGCTTTTTGACCGGCTTCCGGCGTGTTGGACGTTTGACCACCATCCCCGTTGGACTGGTCCGTATGATCTTGCACGCCGTTCACGCTGTCTTGTGGCGTATCCACGTGGTCAGAGTTTGGCAATGAAGATGGAACGTGGGATTTCGAGAGTATCTGATCCATGCGTCGAGTCTCCTCTTTTTCTCAAACACGATTTCGATGTGTGGAACGCTGTCTACGCTTGGCACCGAACAGGTCCTAAGTTGTTTCCGGAAAATCTTGCGTCCCCTCTTTCCTCACGAGTGGGGAACTGTACCAAAGTCCATAAAAAAATATACCTGTCCCTAGGACAGGGAGGGGATCTACGTAGTGTCGTTTCCGGCCCTTCCACCCGGCTATAGCCCCCGGAACCTCCTTCCTCCACCATGTCAGAGAGCTCCCTCGTGTCATTCAAGCATACGAACCTAATAGTCCCTCTCTCCGGGAGACCTCAAGATGGGTTCGCCCCCCTTTGGGATGTCGGAGCCCGGCCGCGTGTCGGGAATCTTGCCACGTGTGTCCGATGAGGGGGCCGGCTGCCAGCGAGATATCAATCTTGCTTCCTATAAACTCTCTCGTGATGAAATCTGCAATTTATGAAAAATATTTGAAAGGTGAAATTTGACCGTACGGAGAGAAATGTGAAGGGTATGGGCGACCTCTTTATTGGTTTTGCCGGTTCGGATTTCCGCTACAATTTGCCGTTCCCTCTGGGTTAGATGTCGTAGGTTCGCTTCTTGGTATCCTTGGCTGTTTTCTTCGAGCCTCAGCAGTTTGCCCGGCGGCCGCTCAAGCCGGGTCACCAGACGATCAGTGACAAGGCCCATCACTACATTCATAATTGGAAAGAAACGGATACAGGTTTGGAACGTTCCAGCGTGCGTCTTCCAGATCCATTCAGTTTCAGTCGGTTGGGCAGACGCCCATGTCCGGTTGATGGCTGAGAGGACGGCTTGAGCTTCCGGTTGGCCCAGGACTTCCTGAATGGTTTTGCCAATAAGGGCCTTCCCTCCCAAGAAATGGCCATGGACCGGATTGGGGTATTGGCAATCCCGATAGATACCCTCCCGGTCCCAAATAAATATTTTATGGGCTGAGATTCCCCATCCCTGTCCCCAGATTCGTGAACTATCCGGTTCCACAATGGTTCTTGCGCACGTAGCGGGCCGCACCCGTACCATGTCCGCACTCCTTTCTTGATGACCGGCCCCGACCTCGTTCGATCCCGGTGCCTGGCTTCTCAGCAGCACATTAACTCACATTCGTTGAAATACATCAATAGAATTGATGTTCAACCGTTCGCGTTTTCCTATCGAGTGTAAATGGACCACAATGACGCACCGATTGATTTTTTGATCCAGGAATCTTGAGGCCAACAGATTCATTGGTAACATCCCCCAAATGAGGGGGAAAATCGTTTGAGCATCAAGATCGTGGTAATGGGGGCTAATATTGCTTTGAATTCTTTCAACGAACCCTGTAAGTTTCACTCAATCAAGAATGGCCTTATCAATGATTTTTTGAGGTGCGTCTCCCTATGATTGAAGGTTCTCGCGCAGAGATTCGTGCTTTTCCACTTCTGATGTTACTCATTACCAGTATGTTAAGTTGGTTTTTTCCGGATCAACCCAGCTGGGGAGCCACCCTTGGCCGAGAATCAGAGCCTCCCCTTCCAATATTACGGTTGAGTTTACGAGATGCCATGGCTGCCTCGGTAGAACAAAATCCCACGATTCAGTTATTTCGGGAACGTATCACTCAAGCTCAGGATGTGGCGGACGCGCAGCTCGGCGCATTACTTCCCAATTTGTCCGGGCGCATGAGTGGGGCCCGGCGGCGGCTGTTTTTCGGATCTTTTGGCCGGGATCCGGTAGTGGCGGATCCTGACCGATTGTATGAAGCCCGGGCCCTGCTGACGCAAAATTTGTTCAGCCTCAGTTTACTTCACAAATGGCGAGCGGCTCGGGCTGGAGTCGATGTGGCTGGCATGAATGCCGAGGCGACCCGCTTGGAAACCATGGCCACCGTCGGCCTTATCTACATGGAGGTATTGCGGGCTCAAGCCACGGTTAATGCCCGTCTGGCCGACGTGACTCTCAATCAGGAACTTCTTCGACTCACCACTCAACGTCAGGTAGCTGGCATGGCTACGCGCCTAGATGTCAACCGCGCCCATGTGCGATTCAAAAATGAACGGCAACGCTGGCTGGTGGCGCGAAATGATTGGACTCGCGCAAAACTTAATCTTATTCGGGGGATCGGTCTTTCATTTGACATCGATCTGGTATTGACCGATGAAATGGTACTGACCTCAGTCCCGGAGCAATCCCTCCAGGAAGCCTTACATGTGGCACAGACCCAACGGGTAGAGTTGCAACGACAAAAACACAAGGAACGCCTAGCGGCCCTCACCTTACACTCCGTTACCAGTGAGCGCATTCCCTCTTTGCAAGCTTCGGGAGATGTCGGGCTGATTGGCAATGAAGTCTCAAAAATGTTGACGAATGATAATATTCAACTGCTGTTGACCATTCCGATTTTTGACGGCGGCCAACGGGAAGGGCGAATCTCGGAAAGTCGAAGCTTGGTCCGGCAAGAACGTATTACAACTCTCGATGTGACGTATCAAATCTCCTTGGAAGTCCGGGATGCTTTTTCGTCCTTGCATTCCGCCCGGGAACAGGTTACCGAGGCCGAAGAAGGGTTGGCCTTGTCCTTACAAGAAGTAGAGTTGGCCAGGCGGCGCTTTGCCGCAGGAGCGGCCACCAATATCGAAGTGACCGATGCACAAACCGCAGTCGCAAAAGCTCGAGACAATGTGATTGAGGCTCTGTTCCAGTTCAATGTTGCCCGGATTAATCTAGCCTATGCCCAAGGCCGCCTGGCAGAATTATAATCTTTTTAGACAAAATGGCGCTCTTTTCCCTTTCCCTCGATCTGCTCCACATTGACGAGATGTTCCCGGACCCTATCGGGATCGACCCGATTTCATTCGGACCAGCGCTTCTCACGGCACCTGTGGAGGCCAAGCCAGCCGTTGAAGGCCCAGCCATAGATTTTGGGCGGTTTTGCGTCCATCAGGATTTTGGCTTCTTCGTGAGCCCTTCAGGCCAAGGCCACAGCATTAATCATTTGGCCTGCTCGTGGCCACTCTTCTGATGATATCCACTGTTCCCTAGCCTGGATAAATCCAAGGGTGTCCACTCCCCATCGATTTCGTGGGGACGGCCAAACTGGAGCATGCCTTGGCTCAGAGCGTAATGAGAAGTCTGAAACAGTTCATTTCCACCCTGAACCGTGACGGTGTCGTCTTGCACGGTTTCCCCTCAAACTCTATTTGATCGATAAAAGAATAAATCAAAATGGGATTAAGAAACCTCATTCTGCATTTATTTCACTCCAAGTGTTCATTGTAATCTCCTAATCAAACTTGGGTTTGTTTGTGCTATCAGCGAAGATTTTTACATCCGGAAAACCAACCTGCCGGCAACATGCCTCAAAGATTTTCCCACAACCCCTTTCTCTGTGCTGTATCTCCTTTAACGGGAGGAGTAGTAGCGTTATATCCTTTGAGTTCCTAAAGTGTCCGGGTGGTTTGGTCAGAACCACTCCCATTATGAAATAGGATTTTCCTAGCAAGGGAGCCCTTGAAGCTTCCAAATCTTCAGGCCGTCATCGGGCCGCACCCATCCGGTCTGTTCGGCAAAGCCATCGCCGTCCAGATCGAACACGGGCGAGAGATTCGTGCGGGCCGTCAGCTCCAGCCCATCCCCATCCAGATCCAGCACCAAGGGATCGACCCCTTCAAAGAGCGACACCCTCAGCAACTCCTTGTACATATAGCCAAACACCAACTGGAAGAATTCATAGAGCCCCTTCCCGGTTTCGTTGTTCTCTAGGAGGATGCGTTCTATATCGTATTCAAACACCAGGAACCCGGCTGTTCTTTCACTCAACGGGGTGGTCGGGTCGACATTCGGGTTGGCCACAAAGGAAGGCCTCGCAGATTGTTTACTGTGCAGCGGTAAACCTAGATCGAATTATGTATGGACAAGTAGCGGAAACCGGAAAGGAGATAGGCATCTCAGCTGTACGCCATCTGCCAATCTGGTCAAACAGTGGACGGAACTGGCCAGACTGAATCCAAAACGGCACAGTACCCAATCCATCCATCGCCCTAAATCTGTCCTCATATACGACCAGATGCAAACCTTCGCAGCTTGCCGCACCTCTTAGAACACAAGAGCATCGGCAACACCGCGATGTACTTTGGAGTGGATTAGCGCAAGGGGCTTGATTATGCCAAACGGATTACAAGCCAAGGGAGTCTCACCAGAGATTTTCTTGGCTGAATATGCCACACAACCCTCCCCTCAATCAGTATACATTGAAAATGTATTGTCCCTCTTTCGGCGGGGTGTTAATTCTTTCTTGCTGAGAATTCCTGTTTGCCAATGACGGCCATGATCTCAATGCCATGATCAATCAATCGGTAATACACTGCATGGACCCCATACACACTCCGACGATACCCTTCCCGAATATAATCAACGGCAGCATATAAATAGGGCTGTTCAGCGAGTTGTTCAAAATGCTGTTCTAGCCCATCGTAATATCGGATCGCCTGATCAAAGCCAAAGGCATCAATCCCAAAGCTGAGAATATTTTCTAAATCGCGCTCGGCCTCCTTCGATAACTCATACCTTGGCATTCTGCCGCTTTCTCTTTAACACTCGCTCTTTGATTTCTTTTGGCCTGGCGGTACTCCTCCCGCTTTGTTCGGCTTGGGTGAGCTTGGCGCGAAGCCCTGCAATTTCTTGCTCTTCCTCACGAGCCTTCCGAATTAAGGCATTCACCGCTTCACTATTGCTTTTATACTCCCCTTCAATATCCACCACCCTTTTTAACCACTCACTATTGGGGTCGGTAAATGAAATCGTTTGACGTGGCATACGTAATCCTCCTCCTCAGTTTAAAAACTGACGGTGTCATATTACACCATAAACACACCACTTGAAAGTGGAGGTTTGTCTATGGTCTCACTACACTCTGAGGGGAAAGGGCTATTTTGCTTTACTGATATCTAGCATTCGCCATAGATCAAGTGCATAAAAAAAGAGGTGTAAATATGAACCAGGCAGAGAAAGACAGAGTTAGAAATAAACCAAGAATC
>JACKFF010000029.1 GCA_020632595.1 Nitrospiraceae bacterium
GGGCGTTTCCGACGGATGAAGCCATCCTCAAAGTGCTCTATTTGGGGATGCAGCGCATCGCCAAGAAATGGACCGTGCCCATTCCTGAATGGAAACGAGCCTTAAATCAATTCGCCATGCTGTTAGGAGATCGAGTGCCAACAAGAATGTAATTCACAATCAGTTACACAGAAAACGTGACAGGCCCACAGAATGGCCTGATTGAACGGTTCTTTCGCAGTTTGAAGGAGGCATGTGTGTGCAACACCACTTTGCCGGATTTGCGGACGCGCAGCGGGCGGTTTCAACGTGGTTGTACTGGTATAACGAGGGGCGGCCGCATCAGGCCTTACAGTACCGAAGCCCGCGGCAATATAATATCGACAGGAACAAGCTGCGAAGGTGGCTTGACTTCAGGGGAGCATTACAACCTTGTGATGACGCCGCTTGGTGATACCACTGCAAGGCTGTTCTATAGTTCTTTTCAACTCCCTCACCATTTTTATAGGCATCGCCTAGGTAATATTGGGCCGATGAATTTCCCTGACGCGCACTTTTTTGACACCATTCCAAAGCCTTTTTTTCATTTTTAGGCAATCCCTTGCCATTACCATACATATGGCATATTTTATTCTGTGCCTCAGCATGCCCCTTCTCTGCTCCCGTGAGATATAACTCACGGGCTTTAGAAAGGTTCTTTTCTAGACCATAACCCCATTCATACATATACCCCAGCTTATATAGATGTTCAGGGAAACCCTCTTTGGCCGCTTTCTGATACCACTCCCTTGCCTTCTGATAATCTTGTTCAACTCCTAAGCCGAACTGGTACAACTGCCCCATGTAGTCTTGGCTTATAGCAAGCCCCTGGTCTGCCGCTTTCTGAAACCAGGGCAGGGCTTCTTGGTAATTTGGTTTGTCGTACAACCCATTTATGTTTATTGATCCCAGATTGTGTTGAGCAGCCACATATCCTTTATTCGCAGCTTTTTCATACCAATCACTCGCCTCGGAGTTATTCCCAGCTTTTGAAAGTGCCCTTCCTAATTGGTATTGGAGTTTTAATGAGGTAGGATTGTGGGCTACGGCTTGCCGACATATTTCTAGAGTGGCGTTCCCATTTAGTTCTTCCCATTTAACCCCAATTCCTTTGGTATCTGGGTTTATTGGACTTGCCGCCAACGCATCACATTGTTGCTCGAAGTTTTCTGCCTGGGAAAATTCAGAGGAAAGAAAGAATAGAAATATCGATAAAACGATTGCCGAAAATCGAGAACGTTTCCCCATAAACCCCTCCAAAGTTTAATCGCTGAGATTTCACGAAGACTATCAGACTCTGCGGAAATCTGTACCTCATTCAAAATGATGGATGGCGTCAACCGAACATTTTCCGTCAGAAATTTTAATTGCCCTGATGGAGGCACCTTCCCCTGAGCTGTGGGTATCTTACCGGCCACGTGGCTCAGGAACAGGTAATCAGGGAACTTCTTCACTAACCCATCAAAAGTATAGGGGAATTATGGTCTCGTGGGAATCTATGCCCGTTTTCGTGAACAACCCATTATTTGCACTAATTCTGCCATGATCAAGAAAGGGGAAATGAAAACCCAAGTGAGCCAAAAGCAGACATGCGCCCAGATGTTCTCTTCACTTACGGCGTAGTGACAACGTTTGGTGGGTGTTTGTTTGATTTCAATTGGTGTTTGCGACAAAACCACGGAAACTGAGGCAAAAGCGATGATAGAGCCAGACCGCATGGCTGATGATGTCGGCAGGATAGCGATGACGTTTGTAGCTGATGGGGTGAGTTTTCATATGAGGCAGTGTGCCAAATCTGCGTTAACCTGACAATATCGTTGACTCATTTCAGGGACTGGACTCAACGAAATATTGGGGCCAATCTTTTCACTTATGGGATTGACTTATTTTCTCTTAACGTTCGATCTACCATTTCCGGATTACGTGGAGGCGAGACTCGGAAATAGATCTCGGTTAAAAAATCATCTGCCTTACAATACAAATTGCAACTTGTCCGATTTCCGAGCACTTGCTGAAACCCTGGTTTCTGACAATATCTATAGGAAAAGCGCGAACCATCCGGAGAGAGTTGAGCCGATCTATCCCAGAAAAACGAATTGGAGTAACAAGATTTTCCATCACCCGTTAGCTTTCTTAATTCTTTGTCTTTGAAGTTAAACGTTCTCGTATTGAAATCAAAATTCCCTTCGCTCCATATTGGTTCCCCAATGTCCGCAGGAGATGAGTCCCTTTGCCCATGACGAACAATCTTCCCTATCAACACACTCTGACCATTCGTATCCTGTTGTTCAAGAATAACTATAATATCAGCAAGAGGTGAACCCACATCCCATGGGTCTGGGTCAAAGGTAGTACTCCAAAACCCTTCCAGAGTATGCTGAAATTTTTCAAAAGGGATTCCCTGAACCTCCGTAAGAATTTGGTACCATAACACTTCACTTTTTGCCACTACAGCCTGTCGATACTCCTCAAAGAGCTCCCGTTGCTCTCCGTTCTTCACAAATTCTGGGAATAAGCCTCTTAATTGATTCAGTAATTGGTTAATCGTGGTTTCGTTAGGCACCGTCGTTCGGACCTGTTCAAAAAATTCGGTTTTAGCTGCTTGAAGAATTTCTTTTTTCTTGGAAGCCGCTTCTTTAATGGCCGTATGCACGGCGGGGACCCTGGGGTACCGGCGATACGGAAATTTTTCGACCCAGCGATTCACGTCTCGGGCCCCATGCAATGTTAAGGGAAACCCTCGTAATGTTTGTAATTGGGCTTCCACTAAAAGAGGAACGGTCTCTTGGTAATAGTCTTCAAGTACTTTTTCATACTGATAATAAATAGGCAATTCTTGGTACTCTGGATGTGGGAAAATTTCCTGGAATATTTTAGCCGCTTTATTTAATGTTGCGTCTTCCACAGGTAACTGATGTAGGGTTTCTTTGAAGTGCGTTTTTTCTTGAAACTGAGTCCCTGCCTGTAACTCTTGTAGTAGGAGTGCCGTTCGGTCTTTTTCATAGGTTGCAAGCACTGTAGATACAGGTTCAAATATGTCGGCATACATTCCAAAGTCATTCTGAAAGTCTTGCAGCCATACCTGTCTTTCTTTGAGATTGGTCCTTGTATTTGGAAGGATTTGAAGCCCCCGCAATCGTTCTTGCACTAACAGAGTGATGGTATTTACATTTTTTTGTTGAAAGGCTTGAATAAGCCGTAATGGTCTTGGAGCCTCTTTAAGTGCACGCTCCAAGCCAGGGATAATATGTCCATGAAGCTTTTGAACGCCTTCCAAAGAAGGAGGGAGGGAATCTCCCTGTTCGGTTAACTCCAATACCGTACGCAACATTGGACTTTTTTCCCGACCATCTAATGACTTGGGCAAAGATGCGATGGCTTCTAGGGCCAAACACCTATTACTGGTGATCAGCTCTTTGGATTTATCTTGCAAGCACGGTTTCTGCAACCGGGCAAATGTTTCTTGAAATTCTTTGTCTTGCGGAGAAATGTAATTCGCACTTTCTCGCTCTTGCATTTCGGCCAACATGGCATCGGCGGTACCTGGTCTGGGAGCATGGCTTCCCCTATGACAGCTCGATAAGATTAGGGTACTTGAAAGCAGAAATACGAAAAAGGAATTTTCCCTCATAGCCTTGCTCCCCATTCGAAATGGTCAAACATCCAACGTTTTTTTATTCCAACAAAGATGACTGGTCTTCTCCAACCCTATTCTATGGCATGGTTAATTTGGAAATGGTGCGAAGTTGCATTTTTGAAAAAATTCTCAAAATTAAACTTTTGAAAATCAATGGGTTAGAAATTCAGAAACACTAATTTTTGGCTATTTGCACCATTTCGCACAATATGATAACGGTACAAACTTCAGATGGCTACAGACAATCATTCCTTCAAGAAAACCGAGTTACATCACAATCTTCAAACTGATGAAGAGGGCAACAAATTCTTCATTGATAAAAAGGGCCGCAAGATGATTTATGCCGGAACGGCTCGTACCCGAGAAGAGGTGATTGAAGCGATGCTTGATCGAGCCGTCGAAGCCGAAATGAAGCGTCGCTATCCTGACACGTATCAAGAGCCGAAAAAAAGGCACCGCCTAAGCCCCCTTTCCTTTTCTTCTCCTTTCTCGGGCATTTCAGGATTGCCCCCAAAAAATCCTGCTTTCTCCAAAACTTTTTGCTCGAGAATACCCGTGAAGGTCGATGCATTCTTTTTCGTGACCTGTCGCACCCCCTCAAATGAGCCCCTGCCCGTTGTGGTGGCGGAGTAGGTTTGTTTATCAAGCCTTGCGCCCGGCATCGCCCACGCCATGCGTTTCACTCCTGTCATGTTCGGCTGCTGACCCGGCGCGGCGGCCCTCGCCTGACCCCTGTTCTCCTCGGTGCTGAAATTGGCTTCCGTCTTCTGTGAGAAGCCAAGTTTCAACACCCAACAAAGTAGAACACATCATGGCGACCCAAACTAAAAACCCACCCCTTCACAAAATCCGTATCGGAGCCATCCACGCGGATATTTGGGAGCAGACCCCGGAAAAATGGCAACCGTTTCTCACGGTCACATTCACCCGGTCCTACAAAACGAAATCGGATGAATGGAAGCACGGCTCTTCGTTCAGCCAAGAGCACTTAGACACGCTCATGATTCTCAGATTTGAAACTCAACCCTTCTGGCAGACACGATTTCTGATATAGCGGTTCTGAAAAGAAGGCAAAAGCCTAGGACTTTTTTATTGCTGACGATGGGGTTTTAAGTTTTGGAGGAGCTTGAGATTGGTCGTCCCACTCATCCTTCATGGGGGGAACCGCTTTGGCTTTTTGGCGACGGTGAATTTGGGTCTGAATTCTTTTGCTGGAAGAGACAGGGGGAGATGGGGAGAACCCAGGAGTTTGTTTGTCGGGAGACTCGGGAGGCATGTTGTCACTCTAACATGTCTGATCGCGTTGACGCTTCCGAATTTTCTTCCCGAGCTATTGTCAAGTCTGGTGTCTGAGTTGTTGGTTACGCGGCGACCGGGTCCGTGATTGTTTCTTCGATCCCATCCGTAAACGTGACGCCCTTGATCACTTGGGCCAACTGCCTGAAGCCCCGGAGCCGGCGCCAGGTTTTCTCTGCACAGCGTCCCAGCTTGAACATCATGTGCAACATCCCATCCCGCGTCAGACAGCCTTTGGTGCGGTTGGTTCGGTGCCGAATGGTGCCAAAGGTGGATTCAATGGGGTTCGTGGTCCGCAAGCTTTGCCAGTGGGCGGCTGGATACGCATAGAACGTGAGTAAGGGCTCTCGATCTTTCTCCAGACAGGCCGTGGCCTTCGGGTACTTCGCCTCATAGGTCGTCAGAAACACGTCAAAGGCTCGGATTGCGTCGGATTTGGTTTCGGCCTGCCAGATCTCGTGCAAGGCTTGTTTCGCCTTGGGCTGCACACTCTTCGGCAACGCATTGAGGACATTGCGGGTCTTATGCACCCAACAGCGCTGGTGTCGGGTTGTGGGATAGATTTCCTCCAACGCGCCCCAGAAGCCCAGGGCCCCATCACCAATACCGACCGCCGGGGCCGAGAGTCCCCGAGCTTTGAGGTGCAATAGCACTTCCCGCCAGCTCTGGGTGGATTCACGTATCCCGTCTTCAATGGCCAAGAACCGTTTCTCTCCTTGGCTCGTCACCCCGATGACGACTAACGCACAGAGTCGCTGATGGTCTGCCCGCAGCCCACTGTAAATCCCATCCACCCAGATATCGACCCACTCGTCGTCATCCAGGCGGTGTTGCCGCCATGTCTGGTATTCCTCCCGCCACGTCTGCTTTAACCGTGCGACGGTACTGGCGGACAGACCCTTGGCCTCCGGCCCCACTAAGGCTTCCAAAGCCGTCTGCATCTCTCCCGTCGAAATGCCTTTCAAATACAGCCACGGAATCGCCGCTTCCAGCGTGGCTGTTTTCCGCACATACGGCGGCACCAACGCTGAGTGAAAGGTCACCGGCGGCCCCTGCCGACTGCGCACCTTCGGGACTTGGACCGGCACGGGGCCGAGGCCTGTTTGAATCTCCCGCTCCGGATGATGCCCATTGCCAACAACAATGGCTCGCCCTTGCGCATCCTGCTGATCCGCATACTGCGCTAATAAGTCGGCCCGCTCGGCCTCCAAGGCATGGGCCAGCAGTTGTCGGGCCCCGGTTCGCAGTAATTCGGTTAACGTATCCCGACTCACTGGTTCTTCTGATGATGGTTTGCTACTCTCTAACATCGTGGCGTCTCTCCTTTGTTCGTGGTTGATTGAAGGATGTCTCGCAACACCCATTTCAACCCGAAACGCCGCGTCTTTTCAGCTCACCCAAACACTACTTTTAACTATAACTCTAGCCTTCTTCCTGACTGGCAAAATTAGCAATATGTCGTCAATCGCTACACTGATAAGGTTGAAGTCATATGCCAAATCTGTTACTAAAAAAGGATATGGTGTATCGAATGTGTCGCCTATGAAGCGAATTGCTCCCATTGTCACGGTGTGGTTAATCGCCTGCTTACTGGTTGTAAGCGGTGTCCTGAGCGCTCAGGCCGTTGAGCACAGTCAACACCATGCTCAACATCATGCGAATGTTCATGCCACCTTGCTCTGTGCCTGGTTTTGTGCGGCCGGGCAGACCATAGAAACTGTCGAATTAGTGTGGGAGACGCCCACTGCCTGTTTCACCGCGATTGTGTGTTCTCCTTCGAATCCCACTCAATCAACTCCCCTTGTTTCTTCACCTTCGCGAGCGCCTCCGTTTTCCCTCTAGACGGCTTGGTTCAAACCCAGACGTTCACAACGGTTTCATGTGGTTCGCATCCACCACAGCCCTTTTTGACTCAGAACGGCTGCAGTGAAGTGGATGTGAGCTGTGGGAATAGGGAATAAGCCATTGTTTTCCTATTTTCCCTATCTTTGGAAACGGATTTGATCACAACATACGGAGTTGTTATGAAATATTTGGTTCGGCATCGTTCGGTTTTGGCGTTTACCGTGGGAGTAGGCATTTCGTGTCTGATGATGGGTTCGGCGGCGGGCGCCCTGTTGGATGGGGTGATGGGAGGAGTGGAGAAATCTTTGGCGAAGCGGGCGGAGGAAAAAGGCGAACCGCTCATCATTGGAAATTTTTATCAGGCTGAACGGCCGGACTCCCACGGTCCCATTGGCGTGATGGGCGACCATACGCATAACAAAGGCGAATTCATGTTCTCCTACCGGTATATGCGGATGTTTATGGATGGAAACCGGGATGGCACGCACAACGTCTCGGCCAGCAATGTCCTGAGTGCCTATGTGGTCACTCCCCTGCAGATGACCACCCAAATGCACATGTTTGGATGGATGTATGGCTTGAATGATACGGTGACCCTCACTGCCATGGTTCCCTATGTCATGAAATCCATGGATCATCGCAACAGGGCGGGGGTGAAGTTTACGACGAATTCCAGTGGGTTTGGAGATATGAAATTGGGGGCGTTATGGCGGTTATATGCCTTTGAAACGCCCAGCATCGGTTCTCACCGATTTCATCTGAATTCGGGAGTATCTCTTCCCACGGGGGATATCAACCCACGGGATAATACACCGCTAGGCAATAATACCCTCTTGCCGTACCCCATGCGCTTAGGATCCGGTACTGTGGATCTGTTGCCCGGATTAACGTATACCGGGCTCTTGAATGATGTCACCTGGGGTTTTCAGGCCTTGGGGACGATTCGTCTCGGCGAAAACCAACAGGGGTATCGTGAAGGGCATCGTTATCAGATTAACAGCTGGGGGGCCTACCGATGGGCGAAATGGGTGAGTACATCGGTGCGGTTTAACTGGCAGCAATGGGGGAATATCAAGGGGCGGGATGGCCAACTCCAGACCACCGTTGGCCCCAATCAACTGGTTCCGACAGCCGATCCTGATCTTCGGGGTGGGAGACGATTGGATGTGTTAGGCGGAGTGAACATTTTGTTCCCCGAGTGGATGGGCCTGGAAAATCATGTAAGCGTGGAAGCAGGTCTTCCCATTTATCAAAATCTTGATGGGCCGCAATTGAAGCAAAGCTATTCATTTTGGGCCAGCTGGCAAATCGTGATGTAAGTGAACGGTGATACTCTGTGCCATATTATGGGTTCTGCTCGGGTAATGGAGATGAAACCATGAGAAACGTATCCGTCGTGGCCGGATTCTGTTGTTTGGGGCTTCTCTTTGTATGCGCGTCTCAGGGAAACGCGTATGAAATTCAACCTGTCAACCAGGGTGGGGGGATTCAGGGGCAAGTCTTTTTTGCCGGCACCCCTCCCGCCCCTTTAGTGGTTGAAGTGGATAAAGGACCGGAAGTGTGTGGGAAAGAACGACAGTTGGTGAAGGTTGAAACGCAGAATGGATGGTTGTCCGGAGCCGTGATTCTGGTGGAAGGGATTCAGACTGGAAAGCCCTTTCCAGTCCAGGCTTTTTCTGGGAAATTACCAGGGGAGGGAGAGTTTCGTTACCAAGGAGGGGAAAGGCTTGGGTTGCAGGTCAAGACCAAGGGATGCAACTTTGGTCCCTTCACTGGGGTGGTTGCCGTGGAGGATCCGGTCATATTTGAAAACCAAGATTCCATCAAGCATACCTTACATACGTTTGCTTCGATGGATAGCAAGGGGATCATGCTTCGCACCATTCATAACCAGGACCTTCATCCAATGGACTCCATGGCTCGGACCTTTGAGGTGGATAAGCTACGGGGGAGCCGTGTGGTGCGAATAACCTGCAACCGGCATGATTTTATGCAAAACTGGCTGTATGTCGTTGACCATCCGTATTTTGCTATTTCGGATCAAGACGGGCGTTTTGCGATTCATCAAATCCCCCCCGGACGGTATACGGTGTTGGCTTGGCATCCGATCTTGGGCGAACAGCGGCAGGACGTTCATATTGCTTCCGGCGGGCAGGTCACGCTCGAATTTCGTTTTAGTCGGGCGCAATCAGAGTAGCTGGCAATCGTGTTCAGGCCGTGTGGACTGATTGCGTGAAATCAACAGCCAAATCTTGAGTCGCATGGAGGTTGCTTAAAGCCTCCGTGCGGTCCAGGCGACCATTCGGGGCCCGGGCCAGGAGGGTCTTGAATGTCACGATTGTTGTAGGGTTCTTCATTGCCCGTGATGCCGTCCTCATAGGCGTCTTTCCACATCTCACCCTGATCTTCCTCGAATGTCCCATTTCCATTCAAATCGATCCAATAGAAAATGGGGTCGCCCACGGTCAGCACTACCGGCGTGCCGAAATCATCTAGCCAGACTTCATAGGTTCGGCGCGCGGTCATAAAATTCACACTGCCGGACCCTGTCAAGTCGAATTCTCGGAAGAATAAGTCATTGCGCCAGTCATAAAACGCGTTCAGTTCTCTCGGGTCAAACTCTTCGGGTTCCTCCGGAAGTTTGGGACGAGGTTGTAGAGAGGAAAAAGGAGAGGCATTCATCCCGACGAACAGGCAATTCGACCGTGAAGTTTGCGTGCAGACGTGGCTATCTGGGAAGGGCCAGGACGCTCTTCCTTCCACGGAGTTCGTCATCAACATCGAGAACATTCCGGCGTATAGGAGGAGAAGCTGTCCAGATCGCATTGTGCCCCACTCACGAACAAGATGATACACCGAAATTGTATGCCTCATTGGGAGAAAAGGGCAAATGCCGCTCTCTTGCCGTGGTCCGTCTGGCACCAGAATTCTCGCCATTCTCCGTGGTGACCGATATAATTCTTTTCAATGTCGCGGACACAGGCAGGATGGCTTACCGCTTTGCTGGATTCTCAATAATCGGCTATGGAGTCAGAATCAAATAAGAACAGAGATGGGGAGTTGGCGAACACGCTCCATCATTTGAGGGAGCGCGTGAAGGAACTGAGTGCCCTGCACGCCACGGCCCAATTGTTTCAACATGAAGACTTATCGATTGAAGAATTGTTGCAAGCGGTGGCCAACTTCATTCCTCCTTCCTGGCAATATCCCGATATTACGGCTTCGCGTATTCGGTTTGGGTCTTTTTCTATCAATACGGCTAATTACGTGCCCTCTGTCTGGAGTCAGCGAGGAACCTTTACCTGTCAGGATGGAACCCCTGGGGAAATTGAAGTGGTGTATTTGGCGGAACGGCCCCAAGAAGCTGAAGGTCCCTTTCTCCGCGAGGAACGAAATCTTTTGAACTCGCTGGTCGAGATGGTTCGGTTGCAACTCGATCGAAAACGTTCTGAAGACGCCCTTCGTGAAGCCTATGACGACTTGGAACGGCGGGTCCAAATGCGAACCGCGGAATTGACGGAAGCCAATCAACTGCTCTCACGGGAAGTGGCGCAACGGAAAGAGGCGGAAGCTCAACTGGAAGCGTTGGTGGTGGAGATTCAGAAAACTCATGATGATCTGATCGCCATTTTAAACCAACTGCATATTGGAACAGCGTTGACTGACCGGGAAGGACGCGTGATCTTTTTAAGCAAGGCGGCCCAGGGATTGTGTGGCAAGCCACAAGTTCGTGGAAACGGCGAGTCCTGGCAGGTGTTGTTTGGACCATCTTCTAACCTGCCTCAGTTAGAGGCGATGGTCACACTTCCTCCCGAAAAACGGGAGACGGTGCTCGTGCATATGCCAACAATCAGCGGTGAACGAACACGGTGGGTCAACGTGGACATACGGGATGATCCCAGAGACCCCGAACGGAAAATGTTTTTTCTTTATGACGCCTCGGAAGTCCAAACGCTTCGGCAGTTGTTGACGGACGGACAAAAGTTTCATGATCTCATCGGTAAAAGCCAACCGATGCAATTGGTCTTTCAGCAGATCCAGGATTTTTCAAAAGTTGATTCCACCGTGCTGATCGAGGGAGAAACAGGAACGGGAAAGGAATTGGTGGCCCGCGCGATTCATCAATCCAGCCCCAGAAACGGTGGCCCCTTTATCGCGGTCAACTGTGCAGGATTAACCGAGTCGTTGGTGGCCAGCCAACTGTTTGGGCATAAGCGTGGGGCGTTTACCGGGGCGATATCCGACCAGCAAGGATTGATCGAGGCCGCAGAGGGTGGCACCTTATTTCTTGATGAAATTGGGGATATCCCGGTAGCGATTCAAACCAGTCTGCTGCGTGTGCTCCAGGAACGCGAAGTGACTCGTCTTGGAGAGTCGACCCTCCGGAAGGTGGATGTCCGCGTATTAGCTGCCACACATCATGATTTGGCCAAGGATGTCCAACAAGGAACCTTTCGTGCCGACTTGTTATATCGGATTCGGGTCGGTCGGGTGCTTCTGCCCCCGTTACGGGAGCGACGGGAGGATATTCCCCTTTTGATCAGTTTCTTTTTAAGTCATTATCGGGCCACCACAGGGAGGCCGGTAGAATCCGTCAGTAATGAAGGCATGCGGGTGTTAATTGCGTATGACTGGCCGGGCAACGTTCGCGAGCTGAAGCATGCGATAGAATTTGCGGTCGTTCGATGCCACCATGATGTTATTCAACCTGATGATCTACCCCCGGAAATTTTGAAATATCCCGAAAACAAGGTGGAGCCGGCTTTTCCTGCTGTATCTATGCAGGCCTTCAGTCGTGATTGCTATGAGAAAGACCAACTGCTTGCCGCTTTAACGCGAACCGGCGGTAATCGTTCGGCTGCGGCAAAATTATTGGGAATTAGTCGTCTCACCCTGTATCGCCGCTTGTCTAAGTTCGGTCTTCCTTCCCGAAAATAATTCAATTTCCCTGTCACGATTTGCAATTTTTTCTTCCACTTCGGGTGGGGGCAAGAATAGAACCTGATTCATATCCAGTCATCCGTTGCGTAACGAATATGATCGTCACGTAGATACAGAAGTGTTGCTTGATGTAACAGAAGTGTTTCTTTGGATGTTTACATGATGTTACAGCGTTGGTTCGACAAAGAAATTATAAATTATTGAATTAAAATGGATATTTTTGTTTTTTGGTGATGGCATGGAAATTGGTTATATGGAAAATTAGAAGTGAGCAATGGATATCCAAGGAAGGTGGAGGCCGGTCAAGTTGAGTGGTGTCGTATGAGGGTTCGATCTGAAGAAAAATCGATGGAAAAGGAGGTTGTCCCTATGAAAAAAATTATCATGATATTCGGGATCCTTGCGGCGATCATTGTCCCAGCTATTTCTTTAGCAGGTGAGGACGTTATTGAATCTCA
>JACKFF010000030.1 GCA_020632595.1 Nitrospiraceae bacterium
CTAGCCGGTACGATCATTACCTTGGAGCAACCCGTCCACTTTCTGAATGCGGAGGGCAGCGACATCATCCTCGAAGCCGGACAGTATGAACTGGCCTCAGCCGATGCATGGCTACGCGTAACCCCGAGCGACGGACAAGCCGTCGATGCGCTTCTTTTGGAAGCCGTGACCGCACCACATGAGGAAGCGGTCACGGAACCATCGGCCCTTTCGGTCCAAGGAGAACAGGCGGATCGCCATCATTTAGTCTTGTTGTTGCCGGACGGCAAACAACTGGAAGCCGTCGGCACGTATTCCGGCATCCGTCCACGAGGAGGGTTACGGACTCTTTCTCCCGCCCGCCGAACGCTCGCACTGAACCAGGCCTCATCTTCCACAAGCCCGAAAGTTTCGTCGAGTACGCCGACCATAAACCAAGGACAACTGAGCATCCAACCGGGGCCGAGACTGGGAGGCGGCATCAATGTTCCTCAGCCTCCTCTCCAGACAACCGGGAAACCCGTGCCGAATCCCCCGATTCTCGTTAGTCCGACAGAAAATTTCGAAATTACCGGTTCCGCCTCCCCACAAAAATATTTCACCTGGCATCCCCCAACGTCAGGTCCAGGCATCTCGTCCTATCGATTTAAAATGGAGGAGGCCGATAATCCCTCAGGCTATGTCTTGGGTCCGACGCCGGTTCCGGCGACATCGGGGACCACCATTGCCACATCCCAAATCATTTCGTATCAGTATCGGGGCAAGCGGATACGATGGAGCGTTCAAGCCTGCACCTCGGATGGCCAATGCAGTGCTCCGGCTTCCCGGATTCTGGTGTGGTCCACAGGACTTCGCCCCCCGCAATTACGTTTTCCTGAATCCGGAGCCACGGTCACCACCTTACAACCCCGCCTTGAATGGTCGGAGGTTCGCGAGGCGACGTATTATTTGGTGTGCGTCTCTAAGCCGGGAGTCCAATGCCCATCACGCGAGACCGCGCCTGGCAGCAATCCCCATTCCGTCGTCATCAAAAGGATTGGTCCGTCGAACACGGTGGCTGCGCCGGACCTCACCCAGTTTTTCGGAGAACAGATGAATTGGACAGTGTCCGCCTGCACCACCGATGGGAACTGCGCCATCCAACCTCAAGTCCGGCCTATCACGATCGCTCAAGCACCAACCCTACGCAACGGTGGCATCACGTTACGTCCTAGCCGGGCATTCGAATGGGTCTCCAACTCCAACGCACCGCAATTCAAACTGTGTGTCTTTACGCAGGGAACCGCCTGTGCGGCTTCCGGAAATCTATTGGAACAAGACGTAAGCCGGAACAATGGTAAGTTACAGACCGATATTCCCATCCTGAATCAGCTACGATCAATGGCGGGAAAGGGGGTACGGTGGCAAGTCGCGGCCTGTACCCCCAGGAAATGTCTTTGGTCCACCCCCGCGACCGTATACATCCCGGAATCCGTGTGGCGGGTCATATTCAGCGTCCGGTATATCGACCTCTTTCATGATTGTGATGAGGCCAGCCCAGGCGACTTAAAGTTTTCATTCCGGGCAAGCATCAGTCCAGAGAATGGCTACTACGAACGCACGTCCGTGAGTAATTTCGACTTCGGCAATTATAACAATTTCGAATCGGGAACCCAGATTTACGTTGGAAGGCCATTCGCCACCCTTCCCGAGGCCATCCCAGGCGATGAGATCTCGGTGTGGGGCGTAGCCTATGATTGCGATCGAGCATCCTGTGGTGAAGAAGTGGTCGAGCTACTGACCACCGGGAGCGACGACAAACTTGGAGACATCCCACGTAGGAACTGGAAAAGTCATCGGACCGACTCAGCGAGTCCGCTGGGCTGGCTGGAGAGCGATAACTTGCTCGAAATCCAAAGCCGCAACACCAGTTGCTATGCCCTGATCCAAGGATTACGAGGAACCGATCAAGGACGCTTTGACCATACGTTTTCCGTCTTCTACGAAGTGCAAAAGACAAAAATCTGGTAGAGCCATGTGGAAAATCGGGAATGCATAATCACCCACAAGGGGGACTTGGGACAATGAACATACTGTTAATTCTTCTATTCATGGGCCTGCTCACTAGCGTAAGTGTAGCGGAACAAGTTCCCATACAAGACCCTGTTGTCGTTCAATTTACTCAGCCCGTATTCTTTGTGAGTCCCGACGGAACACCCTATCTCGTCATGCCCGATACTTATACGGTGGAGCCGGCGCATCCCTGGCTGCGACTCATTCCAGCAGAACGGAAAGACGCCATTCTCGTTGAAGCGGCCACAATCAACCATGAGGAATCTCTACAAACTCAGACAGCGGTGATCGTCGAATCTGAAACGGGGAAGATACATCTCTTGCTGCTGTTCCCTGATGGAAAAGCGCTGGAGGCGAGAGGATCTTCCAGCGGAATTCAATCGCGAGCAACCTTGCGGGCAACGCTGTCACAAAGACAAATTCAGCAGGCTTTGACGGCAAAACGTCCCTCCAGCCCTAAGCTCTCTTTTTCCCCCGTTCCCTCAACACCCAAGCCCACGGTCACGCCCCAACTTCCGGGCAATCCTCAAGTCCAGGTTCAGGGAAGCCCGCCGGTTCCCGTACTGGATCAACCGGCACCGAATGCTTCTCTCGCCAATCCCGCGTTGTCATTTCGATGGCATCCGCCCTCCACGAATCCTGCCCAAACCCGGTACGAATTATGTGTGGCTGAAGCTGGCACGGTGTGCGGAGCCGCTCAGACGTCTATCGTATTCAAGACAGTGGAAGCTGCAGCGCAGGCGGGAACCGCTCAATATGAATTGGGAATCGAACCGCCTGCTGGGTCAGCCCAAAACACAACCGGCACCCCGATCACCATCAACCGGTATGATGTCACACTACCGATTCGGTTCCAGGGAAAACGTCTCCACTGGTTAATCAGAGCCTGTGCTCCCAATCCGAATAAACTCGTTCTAGGAGGGGGAATAGCGGAAAGCTGTTCACAGTCGAGCCAAAGAACACTTCAATGGCCACTGCCCCCACCCAAACTTGAGGAACCAGGGATGAACAGTGTCCTGGAGACACTTCGTCCGACATTCCATTGGGGATATGATGCCCTCCAAGGAGTTGACTATTTTTTATTGTGTCTCTCCAAACCAGGCATCGCATGCCCTAAACAAGCCACGACAACGGACACTACCCTAGTGGTTCAAGTGCCTGTCAATATAAGCCAATCGCCAAGATCATACAGCCCATCGAGCGACTGGACATTCTTGAGAAACGGACCCTTTCATTGGACCGTCGCAGCCTGTAACCGCACGTTTGGCTGTCTCTACCAACAGGCTGTGCGCCAAATCTCCCTGGCAAAGCCAGCCGCTCCCATCCTGATCAGCCCGGCTCCAACCGTCGCACTGGGGCTCACGAATTATTATTCCAACGGTAATCCACGATCGGAACATCCTGTATCATTCGCGTGGCAATCCGTTCCCAAGGCCAGTCTGTATAGCATTTGTCTCGCACCAATGGGCCAACCCTGTGGTCCACCTCCCGGTCCCGCGCCTGAGAGTTCGGGAATGATGTTCCGCTCCGGGACAACTCCAGGCACCAATCTCACCCTCCAACTTCCCAACGATTTGTGGTGGGATCACGAACAAGGGACTCGATTCCAATGGACCGTATCGGCCTGTAACAGCGTTGGAGTCTGCACGGCCTCCTCACCCCGCCCGGTTCAATTCAAAGTTTCGATCCATAGCTTTGCCAATCTCTATCCCACGTTTCAATCCAGCCAGTGCACGAATTGTCACGGCATGGCCAATCACAATGCCAAATATCAGCAACATGTCAGTGCAGGCCGATTTCCAGCCGGAACCAATCCCACGACCGGAACGATTTGCGCCAATTGTCACACGGCGGAACGAGGCTTTGCCGACGGGTGGAGAGCCCCCTCGGCAAGCTTGGACTTCACCGGCAAAACGTTCGGTGAGACCTGTTCCATGATTCGACACGGAGCCACTTACACACAAAAGGGGATGAAACAGCATCTTCTGACAGACGAGCTGGTAACCTGGGCGGTCAGGCATTTACCGGGGAATCCGGTTGTCAATCTCGCATTGTGGGTCCAACGAGTTACCAATTGGCTCTCCAAGGCCAATGATTACGAATACCCGTCGGGACGTCCGGAACCGTACACGGTGCGCTGCGGTTCACTGCCAATCGGGGAATAAACAGACAGAGAATCAGAGGAGAAAACCCAGGTACGACAACAAAAATCTCAATACACCTTGATTTAGGGAGGGCGAAATCATGCAAATTCCCAAATGTAAAATTCTGTTAATGATAGCCGGAACATTAATGGGTTGGTGGCTGGCAGGCCTCGCCCCAGCCTTGGCCGACACCACCGTGACCTTGGAGCAACCCATTCACTTTTTGAATGCCGAAGGCAGTGACATCGTCCTCGATGCCGGACAGTATGAACTCGCGTCAACCGATACCTGGCTGCGCGTGACTCCGAGCGAAGGGCAAGCGGTCGATGCGCTGCTCTTGGAAGCCCAAGCAGCCACCCATGATGAGTCGCTCACCGAACCACTGGCGGTTTCCGCGCAAGGCGAATCGCCAGATGTGCACCACCTGGCCCTGTTGCTGCCGGGCGGGAAACGATTGGAGGCCATTGGAACCTACAGCGGCCTCCGATCAAGAGGCACGTTTTCGTTGCTAACGATTCAGCGATTAAGAACCTTGAGTTCAACCTCACAAAGCACGACACCGACTGAATATTCTACTCCCCTATTTGGTGGGTCGGGAGGCACCCGGAGCTATAACCTGGATTGCGGTACCCAATCCGTCCTTGTGGGAGTGGTTTACAAGTCTGGGATGTGGCTTGATGCCATTGGGAGTATTTGTCAGCAAATCAATCCCCAAACCGGCGCCTTAGGAAATGAGTTTACCAGAGGGCCAGTTGGGGGAAGTGGGGGAATTGCCAAGATAGCCCGATGTAACAACGGCCAGGTTGTTCAGGGGTTCAAGGCCCGTTCGGGCCAGTTCGTCCATGGTGGGAGCCTACTCTGCAGTCCATGGGACCAGGCAGCCAAGGCACCCCAATACTCGGAATGTTTCGCCGGCTGCCCTTTAGGGAGGTTCAAAAGCTTCGGAGCCGGTGGTACTCAATCTGACATATTTTTCTGCCCAAGCGGAAAGGCCGGGAAGGCTTTTCGCGGAAAATATGGGTGGTATATCGACAGCCTCCGCTTTGTGTGTGATTTATGGGATAAATAACATGGGGCGCGGCAACATCAGAAGCCAATTTCGATAGGGCCGGGGTCGAGGCGGACAGGGCACTCTGTCCGCCCCGCCCGCTCTTTCCTAGGCCACCACAAAATACAGCATCTATTGCAACAAGCATAAAGGAGACCGTTCATGAGAATGCCTTTTACATTAGCCATTGGGATCTTGTGCCTGAGCATGGGAAGCCCCGGCTCAACAGGAGCTGCCCCCAATCCCGATCTAGAAGCGCTGGCTCAAGGTTCTGTGGTGCAGTTCAGCGGGACGGAGCGGATCTCCCAGCCGTTTGTGTTCGACTTGGATATCACCGCCCCTCACCCTGCCCTCGATTTTGACAATATCGTCGGGCGGCCCTTTCAGATTGCCGTAGCTCGAGGCCGGGCGGTGGCCGGGATGGTAGAACGGGTAGAACAGAGGGGAGTGTCCGGTCGACAAGGCCAGTATCGCATCCGCCTCGTGCCGGCCCCCAATTGCCCGGTCGTCTTGGGAAGCATGTGGAACGGAAAAGACCTGTCTCCCACTCAGCAGCCACCGAATAAATTCCTGTCACTGTTCCAAAGCCGTTCGACAACCGGTACGTTAAATGAAATTCTCTTCGACGCCACGCAGGACAAGGAACGGTTGATCATGCGGTCCGGCAATCAGTATCTCTCCCTGAGCCCGCAAGGCATCACCGCCTCCACAGCTATCACCGTTCCCACAACGACAGTTCCCAAGCTTCAATCTTTGCCTCGATTGAATTTTCAGAACAGGCCAAATAGGTATAAACCAAATGCGTCAGGCTCCCTCCCCCTCTAATATAACGCTCCCCATACCTGCCATTATGAGAAGGGAGACGTAGTCTTTAAAGGAGGTTAATGCCATGAGACGATTTCTTATCATCTCCATGTGGTTCCTCATCGGTAGTTTGATGGCTATAGATTCTCATCTCGAAGCCGGGAGTGACCTTCATCTTCCGCAGGTGACGCTAAACCAGTCGACCTCATTTCTCGGCTCGGATGGGGACACTATCGAAGTGCCATCTGGAACGTACACAGTGGAACAGGCTGATAACTGGATTCGACTCCAACAAGACGAGCGTCGTGATGCCATCATCCTGCAGGCGAGCCCCCTAACACATATAGAGCCTGTCACCCATTCACAAGCCATACTGAAACAACACGGATTCAACGAATTTCAGCTCATGCTACTACTCCCAGATGGAACCGGCCTCACTGTCACGGGACAGAGCCAGTTAACATCACGAGGGATTTCGGCGCTGGCCCGTTCACCGACTTCTCCAAAAATCGCTGGGGGAAAAAGTACCCTTCCTCAGGGCCTTGGATCGGCATCAGCCGGCATTCCCCAAGTGACCCAAGCTCGGCCAACCGTGGACGTTCCCACATCCACCGCCTCGCCACTCTTTGAAGCGACTTACTTGCCCTCGTTTAAAGGGACGCGCATGCTGGAAGGTCGCGTCTCACGCCTCCCCGTCAGCGCCTTTCACCAGCAAATCATTACTAGTACGACCGGGCTCGAACTGCGGACCCGATGCCTGGGTGAGAACGACACGGGTATGATCGTCGACATGTCCGCCAATCCCATGACCGATACCTTGGAGCCGATCCCCAGAGGACTGTCGCACACCCTACCTCCGACGAGACTGACCACTCTCTACAATGACGATCATCCCTCGGCAGAAGGGAACCATCTGGGAAGTTATATTTGTGCAACCTGCCAATCTCCTGCGCCACCTACCTCGATTCGAGCCACAGTGTACGTTTTCAGTCAACGTCGGGCTACGGCCTATTGTACGTTGGAAAAGAAAGAACCCACCGGCTGGCAACCGCTGACCAACCCTCCGTTTCAACATTTTGGCGGGACCCTGGTGGATGTCGGCCCGCTCCAACCACATGACTACCTGGAAGTTCAAACCCAAGACTTCACCGGATGGCCGGACTATCAAGCCAAGGATTATGATACCCGCATGCTTCTCTTCCAACCGACCAGTCCGGCAAACGGATTACTCTATAACGAAAATGCCCGTTCGGATCGTGATCCCAAAATCGTCATTCCCAATAGCGCCTGGAGCCATGGATCCAATTACGTGTTACTTGGAAAATCTCAGCCACACACTCAATCCAACAAAGGGGTCGAGGTGAACATTGACCTCGTACGTGGACCGTTGAACCATGGCCAATCTTCTCATACATTTGGCACCTCCCATCTTCTCTCACCAGGTCGGTACTATGTGTGGCTGTATGCGAAAACCACTTCGCCGGTCGGGACTCCAACCCCGAAGCCCCATTCGTCCGCCGACATGAACAGGGCTCTTGAGAATGGATTTACCTGCCCACCGATCATTACCCCCAAGTCGTCCACAAAAAATCCTCAGTTGAGGGGAACGCTCAACTCCAGGGCATTCGACTTTCGGATTATCGCCAAGCAAAACGGCGCTTGGACAGAACGAAAACGCCGGACAATCCTGAAAGGCCAAATGGGTGCGAAGGCGGGAGATCTGAATCTTTTCCTCATGGACCTCGATGTGCCCATTCCCACCGAGATCGCCGTTGAAGTTCAACATCCAACTCAAGATGTGGAATTTTTCCCACAATGGCGGGTTATGCGGAATCCGGATGCCAGTGATTTCACGGTGGCATCTTTTAATACCCTCTACGACTCCGGTTCACCTCATGCAAGGAAAACCCGTAATGCGGCCAACCTCCTAGCTTCCCGTGGCATGATTCAACCTGGCACCAGGGCCATTCTTGAGCCCACTGACCAGGCACCCTGGCAATGGGATGCTGATCTCATTGGTCTGCAAGAACTCAGAGACGGAGATGACGATGGATTTGCGGAATACTTTTACGCGGATGTTTTTGCCCGAGAAGCGATGCAGATGGGCTCTCGATCCTGGAATGTCATTCGAGGGCAGGACGAAGACTTCCCGAATGCGGTGGCCACCGATGGGCGGGGTCCGGTGTTTATCACCGAGCACCTTTGGAGGAGTGGGAATGCCAACAACATTTTCCTTCCGAATTCACTTCTGAAGAAAGCCCGTTGCAAGACCTATGACCGAACCAATGAATATGAATGTGCCTTGGAGGATGGAGCCAGCGATTTTGTCAAGACGTTTGGCATCCCGGGTCAAATCAGTATCCCACGTTATCGGTCAGTGACCGCATCCGGACAGCAAGAAGCTGATCGGCCGATCATGGTAGTCAATCTTCATTTGGCTGACGGATCCTCCGGTTGGTTGAAGAGACGCAACCAACTCAATAATCTCATGACCAAACTCCGCACCTTTCTCAAGGAAAACCCCTCGGCCTTTAACAGTGAGGGGAAAAACCACCCACACCATTACCAAAATCGAATCCTCTTACTCGGCGATTTCAATTGGTCTGCGCATCATTGCGGCGAGCACTATTGGTTCTTGCACACCCTTCGGGAAGCGTTCGGCTATGCGGTGGACGTATCGATGGCTGCCAATGACAATGACATGCATGATCGCATGGGCGCCATCGGCTCCAATGGTATTCCACAGAACTGGGAAAGTGCCAAAAGTTGGAAAAAGGACCCGTCCCGCCATACCAAGTTTCCCTGGTGGATGACTACCCACCGAGGGAAAGCAGGGAACCTGTATGACCGGAATGAACGGTACGATGCCATGATGTTAGTCGGAGCCGGATGGGCCTATGACGATCCGGTCCGAGAGTATGAAGTTCTGTGGGATCGAAACGGCAATAATCCATTGAATGGTGACTCAAAGGGTGGTGTGGAAATGGCCGACACGGGGAACCTCGTCACCCAAAATGGGTACCGCCCTCAATATGCGTTGAAATGCCGAAAACCAAGTTGCGAGGAGGAAGATCGGACGAACTCAACGAAACCAGGCGACCCGGCCTTAGATTCTGATCATTTACCCATTCGAGCACGACTTCGGGTTTTTATCCGATAAGGTCGCGATACCTTGCAGCTTGCTCATGGCGGAACTCAGATCAGAGGTGAGCGATGAAGTGGATCTGACGTTCACACACAGCGCCCCTCGTCATCGGAGATCCAAAACCAGAGTCCCACGTGACGAAAGCTGCAACCGTCGCCTGGGTTGAAAACTCCGGTTCTCCCGGCTAGGCCTTAATCTCGATCACGACAGGTTAGGAGGGAATATGCGAGCATATTGGACAGTTATTCTTTTGAGCTTGATGATCCATGCAAGCATGGGCACGGTCTATTCAGCATCCGCTCCACCGAAAATTTCTGTGGAAACGCCTATATACTTCTCTGCCGCCGACGGGAGTGAAATGCTTCTCACGCCTCACGTCTATTCGGTGCAAAGTCGAGATCCATTCCTAGAAGTGCGACCCGTCGGGGCAGACAGAAAAGAGACGATATTACTCAACGCGACCATCGGCACCCACCAGGAGTCTGTTGGGTCAACTACTGCCTTCCTCACAACAGGAGATGAAGAGAATTCGTATCATCTTGTTCTGTTGAAGCCGGAGGGAACCGCTTACGAGGCTATCGGCACGACGACAAGTCTCCGCTCCAGGGGAACCACGACACGCCTCACCCCAATCCGTGTACAGTCTCTCCTGCAAAATCTGAAGAGCCAGACTGTACCGCTCAACAGACCGCCCCTTTTCCCCATCCCGACTATCCCGCCATCAGAGGTACAGACCACGAACCCGTGCGTTCGGGATGTTCGCGAGGATTTCCTCAAAATACGGACGCATGGCGATAAACTCGGGTTCCGTCATACTCAATCACCCGGAGCCTATACTGGAAGTGGCAGTTCTCATTATCAGGGCATTCAACGATTGGGCAATTATCTGGCCATATCCGGCAGTGCAGCCCATGCCGGTGAAATTATGGTCGTCGAAATGCAGTCCAGAGCAAAGACCGGCCGGTTTCGTTCCAATCGGCTCTCCTCAAATACGCCCCCCAACAATGACCGGGTTATCAAAGTCATTGAAGCCAGTCGCACCCTGACTCACGCTGGTGGATTTCAGATCATGGGAGAGGTGCTGGCCGTCGGGGTAGAAGGAGGCAATCAATCCGAAGTGGTGTTCTATAACATCAAAGATCCGACCAATCCACAAGAGCTGTACCGGATTTCGCGTTCGGGAACCATCGGAGGGTTTAGCGAGAAACCCAGTGCCGGAGCAACAGCCCTGGTACAACGCCCGGATGGTCGCTTTCTCCTACTAGTCGGACGGTCGGATTCCAACGTTCTGGATTTCTACCTCTCCCGAAATGCCAATATCCTGACCAACACATTTGTCCACGTCGATTCCTGGCACGAGCATGAACTGCAAGGCATGGATCGGGAATTTGGAAACTATCAGAACATCAACTTCGTCCGGCAATGTGACGGCCAGGTCTTTGTTGTTGGACTTCATAAAAACGTGAACCTAGGAGGCATCCTCAGCGGAGGAGAGGATTGGGCCGATTTGTTTAAACTGGAACTGCTTCAAATCGGACAAATCGGAAATCCCGGTATCCTCCGTCATCATACGGTCGTTACGAAAATCGCGAACCGGCATCTGTACTGCCATGACATCTGTGACTTCGATGCAGGCGCTGGCGTGTATGTCGATTCACAGGGAGAATTGTTCATCTATGGAGTGGAACATTGGCGGCACAAGGGCATTGTCCGGTTCAATGAATTCAGGCCGGTTCCCTCATCCGTCTCACCTCCCCTGCTCGACCTCAATCAGACCTGGATCGAACTCTATGACGACCGTGCCTTCGGCGATCGCAGTATCATGATCGATTTCCGTGACCATTCATTGAGAAATTTTTCTGACTATGATCAAGTTGAAGGATTCGAGGACAAAACCTCCTCCGCCAAGTGGGTCATTCCCTCGGGTTGGCAATACTTGCTGTTTGAGGACAAATCATTCAAGGGACGCTTGCTCAGACTGTCCGGGACCGGCGGTCTAGGAGCCATTTCCGACTTCAGCCCCAGAGATTGGAACGATACAGTCTCATCCTCAAAATTTTCTCCCGTCACGATCACACAACTCGGCCAAGCCTGGGTCGAACTTTTCGATGATCATACGTTTAAAGACCGGCGTCTGAGGATAAACGGAGGTTCGGCTGGAATTTCTAATTACCAAAATATCACTGTGGAAGGACAACGAGGATTTGGGGACAACGTCTCTTCAGCCCGAT
>JACKFF010000031.1 GCA_020632595.1 Nitrospiraceae bacterium
TGTTCGTGGATGATGAGGCTGCCGTGCGTGAGATGGCGCGTGCCGTCCTTGAGCGATTGAACTTTCAATCGTTGATTGCCACGGATGGGGCGGACGGCTTGATGCAGGCCACCGAATATCGGGCTGAGTTGCGGGCGATCGTCACGGATTTGCATATGCCACACATGGACGGATTGGTCTTTGTTCGCGCACTCCGGCGGATGTTACCGGATATTCCGGTTGTGGTGGCCAGCGGGAGGATGGAGGAGGCCATGGCCGCAGAATTTCAGTCCTTAGGGGTGGTGAACCGCCTGGACAAACCCTTCACCGAATTCCAACTCGCCGAAGCCTTGAGGACGCTCCTGGCGCCTCAATGAGCCGGTCCGTTTTCGCCGGGTCGTTGGTTCGATTCCTACACGGTCAACCAATAACATTAAGTTCTTACGACGATTCTGTCTGCCCCAGGTGGGGACGGTGTCTAACATGGATCTGCTCCTGAGTGTTGAGCACTTGCCAATGGAACCTTTTCCGAACAAGGGAAATACATAGCAGGGAGGGCGTTCTACACAAAACCATCACGAGACTCGTATGAAACAGACACAGTTCAGTGAAGTGCAGATTGACGGGATTCTGAAACAAGTGAATACGGAGATTAAGGTCATAAATCTCTATCGGGGCATGGAATCAGTGGCTGCCTCTCCCGTTCCGTTCATTGTAACTCATGGATTATTTTCATCCGGGAATAAGGGGAACCACATTCCTCCCAAAGCCTCTTCCTCCGTGCCGATACTGAGGACACTATTTTCTACTTGCTTGGCTGGCCCTGCCAACGCTTCGACTTTTAAACCTTCCCGTTTCCAGCCAACAAGGGGCCTTGTCGGATGAAAAAGCAATCCATGGCTCTCGTCCCAACTAAAAGTTCCCGGGCTATAGATCACTGACTGGAATGGGCCAAACTTCCCTCCTGGGTCATCAACGGCAATGGTCCAGACTTGCCATTCCTCTTCACAGTGTTTTTGCAAAAAGACATCCGAGGCATCACGATTGCCAAAGAATCGGACTCCTTCAGTCAAAGAAACCTCTCCTGCTTTAGTGAATACAGGTTGATTACTCTCTAATCCACCCAATTTCCCCCAAATCAACATTCCAGGTTTATGGCTTCCTCCCCTTAATGCCAATACCAGAAAAAGATCATGCTTCGGCGTCTTCAGACAGGCCAATCCTTCTATCTGTTCATCTTTTGGAGTCGAGTAGAACTGGTGCTTGAGGGAAAAAGGCAAAAATGTGGACTGCACCTCCCCAGTCCAACTATTCCTATCCTTCGTAATCCGTACATAAAAAATCCGTCCATACTTCCCCTGGAAAAAGCCGCTTTCGGCCATGAGAATTTCTTGATTCCGTCCTGGCAAAGAACAGGCAGCCTCCAAATCACTAGGGGGTAAATCCTCATATCTCAAGCGAAGAACTTCGGACGTAATGTCATTCTCTCTAACAGTCAGAATTCGCACTCGTGGCGCAGGATTAGCAGCAAGAAGTCCATCCGATCCGTGCAAATTTTTGGTGTCGGCGACCGTCAGAAAGATATTGTCGTCGATCTTTGCCATCCCGCTAATGCCAGGTTCAAAGGCAGAAGCAGGGCATACAGGCAATACCCAACACAAGATGCTGAGCACACACCCTCTCCATAACCGATTCATTAGAGTCTTCCTTCAATAATGGTTCAGAAACAGTATGGAAGGCGTTGCCCCGACAGAAGCACCCTTCACCCTAAACCGAAAACCCTTAAGAGGCTATTTCGTGACAGAGTCATTTAAAACAGAAATTTGCACCTCAAATGTTTTCAGGGTCTCTTGCCGTTGCTTAATAAAAGCGAGGAGTCGCTTTTGGACCTCACCGGTCATAAGAACCAAGGCCTTTTGAGTCGTTTCAGCTTCTAAATCCTGCTGTTTCTCGAGAATGCCAAGCTCAATCTCACGATGGAAGCTTTTGACGGCACGGAGCCGGTTCAACATTTCTTGTGCCTTTTCCTCCGTGTTGTGCCGTGACGGTTCGAGATTGTCCAGATGCTTTTCTTGGGCCGTATCGACAATGGAAGATAGTGAAGTGATGGCCTCTTTCATTAGGGGCTCCTTCTGCCAGGCCGCTTTGATATTCCCACCCAATGAATTCGTTAACGACTCTGCAGCCTCCAAGTCTTTATCCGTCTGCTCTTGATAGAGCTTGTCGAATCGATTAAATTGCCGTTCAAGAAGGGATGGATTCTGGTCAGCCGTGTTGGGAATAACCTGGCCAGACTGATTTCCGGTATCCCCACCTGGCTGAGGAGCACCTGGTTGAGAACGATCTAAGAAATTGGTGGCGCTTCCCCCAAATCCGAACATGGCGAGATTCGTGGCAGAATTAATGATATCTCGAGGATTAGCAGAATAATTCTTGACGGTCCAGTTGCCGATATCGTCTTTAATCAATACATAATTCGTATCCCCGGCCCCGTTTAGTTTGATCCGGTTCACATTATGCCAGAACAGTTTGTCGATTTGACTCTGAACCCTGAGAGTTGAATCGGCATATAGGCTTTTTCCCGTCACAAAATTAGAGGTGAAGGGAATACTGCGAAAGGCATTTTCAGTCAGCATGTTCTTCCACTCTAAGGGAGCCTCTTCTTGGAGAGCTGGAGAGGGATAACTCGATCGAAGGAAGGCCAGAGCCGGACGGATCAACACCATCGAGGCCCGGTGGGTATAAGCGGTTTTCAGGGATTTTTCAATTTGTTGAGCGATAGTCGATTGCTCACCGCCCTCTCTCACGGCGGCAATGTGCTCATACTTCAAGGTAGCAATCAATTGATCCATCACTTCTTTGGCATCCAATCCTTGCGTCTCCTGGGGAGACGGAACCCGGAGTGGCTCCGGTGTTTGTTGCAGAGTGGCAATGGTGGAAGACAGATCAGTTGATGGATCGCCCGATGATTCATTCGTTTTGTTTTTCGTTTTTTGTTGTGCATTCCCACTACTGCCAGCGGTTCCCTGAGCCGAAACCATAGCCTTTTTCTGTTCCAGAACGTCACCAATAGTCCGGTAGACCAGATCGGAGGAATCCAAGCGACCCTCTCGGGCCAACGCATGGAGAATGTCGTCCTGATAGCGCAGCAGAGTCGCTTGCGCGGTCTTAAATTTAGCCTGATATTTTTCCAAATATTTCGTTTTTGCCTTATCGGCGGCATCTCGTTTCGCTTTTTGTGAATCATTCTCTTTTTGTTTTTCAGTTACTTCCCTCTGTATTTTGTCCATCTCCAAGTTTGCCTGGTGTTGTTGCTCCCATAACTGTGACAGGATGAGATGAGCAAGAATCACCGTGTGAAAGGACGGTTGATCCGCCTTGTTCTTATCAATTTCTATATAGGCTGGATTCTCCAACCCCTTGATTTGTTCGGCAGGAAACTGTCGTTCTTTCACGGAAGAAAGGACTTTTTTCAAGCAGGCAAGCTGATCCGATCTGAGAACTGGATCAGAAGGGCAAGTGCTTGTACCAATTTTTTGGTCGAGTTGCATCTCAAGCTTATCAAAAAAAGCTTTTTTGGTTATGCGAGCTGTGTTGGCTATCATTTCCGCAAGTTCGCCTATATATTGGGTCTCTCCACCAACCGTTTCAGCGCCTGTAAAGCTTCCATTATCCAGAGAAACCCCTTCTATCGTAGTTTTTTCTAATGTTCCTTCATCAATGATGGCTTGAGTTTTATCTGGGAATGCAAAACGTCCGTCTATTTCGCCAGTGGAAACTACTGATTTTCCGCCCGAGACCTTTCCATCCTCGAGATTAATGACGGTGGCGTTTTTAAGATTAAGGGTCACGATTGATGAGCCGTTGGTGGCTTTAATTGTAATTTTTTTGGCGCGTAATACTTCCTCATCACTTCCCTTTAGCACAGCATCTTTCAGGGTAACTTCCTTAAACGATGCGGTCAGAACGTTTACCTTTTCAACAGTGGGTTCCTTATCCGTTGGCTGTGGCGACAAGGTACCACCCTTCAAGGTCGATGAGATAACGGTTCCACTGACCAATTGTACTCCATTAACTAAGGTATACGAAGCTTCGTCCTTCAGGGTAACGGTCGCGTTATTAACGGTGGCCTCCTTAATCGGCCCTGCGTTCAATCTTGAGGCTCTACCAATTCTGTGGGATTTTTTTTCCGCTGATTTGAGGGTTCCACCCGTCGCGGTACCCCCACTGGCGGAGGTAGAATCCTTTCCTAATGTTGCTGTCACAATCACACCTGTCAGATTATCGTTTTTCCAGCGCAAATCTTTGATCTGCCACTGGGAAAGGGAAATTGGCTTTTTTTTCTCACCCTTCAATGTGGCGCCTGAAACAAGAGCCTTTTGGGGCAATATTTGTTTCTCGTCCTGCGTTGTCGTTCCATCAAGAATCCACGCATTGGTAATGCTTGCGTTGGTAAGGGTTAAATTATTATTGCTGCTGGCTATCATCACCGGATTTTTTTCTAGGTCGATTTCTATCGTCGGACTGCTCCCCTCTGCCCATGTAAAAATAACAGGGCCAGAAAGTTTCGCGAGAGTCCCGCCTGTGATTTCAGGTGGGTTGGCATCTTTGGAGGATTTCCATTGCACCTCTTGAATTTCTCCATATAGAGCACTTTCAGTTCCGAAAACTATTTTTTCGGAATTCTGGGAAAGCGTTCCTTCCAAAATCATCTGATCGTCTTTCTTGAAAATCTTACTTGTGTTCATTGTTTGTTCCAAGCTTGATCGAACAAGTGAAATGGTTTTCTTAGGTATTAATTCTCCCTGGTTCAGTTTTGCGTCATCTAAAGAAAGGTTAGATAATTCCACCGCATCAATTTTTTCACCATCTATCTTACAGAACGGCGAATCAACAGCAATTTTCGTACAGCTTGTAATAGTTCCCTGTATCGTTCCTTCGTTAAACTTCCCAACTATTGTCTCGTTTATTTTAGGAGTACTTCCTTTTTCTATTGTTATAGTGAGTTTTTTCCCTGTCGTAGCCTTCAACGAATAGGTTGCCTTAGCTGATGAAATAGTCCCAGTGAAGCTTGGATATTTGACGGTCACATTTTCTCCAGTCACTGTTGACTTGGCAGGAAGACTCTGGTGACTTTCTGTTGAAATTTTCCAGGTCAAATTTCCACCAATGAGCTCGCCTCCATTGGTCTGTCCGCCTTGAATGATGAGATCGGATAACTTTCCACCATACCCTTCACCAGGTTTACTGCTGTTCTGGTTGCTTCCCCCTTCATAGTCCCCACCTGTTATATTCAAGGAAGTCAACGCGGAAACATTTGCAAGAATACTTCCCGAATATTTTCCATTTTTGGTATCTCCAGGACCTTTGATCGTTCCTCCCTTGGTATATCCACCGTTTGTTTGGAAAAGAAAGCCGCTGTGGTCATGTAAAGTTTTAAACGCCTTATTTGCTTTATTGAATGCTTTGGTTTTTTCGCCCAATTCCTTGGAAATGCCCTTCAACTTGTTTTCGGCTCCATCCGCCGCTTCAACCAGTTGGTTAAATGTTGTGTCGGCTTTCACCAACTGGTCTTCTGAAATTTTGGCTTCCCCGCCAAAGCGTTGAATGAGCTGATCGACCGCTTCTGTGGCATATCTAGGAAAGGCTACTTTCATCGCAAGAGCCTCCCGTGGACCGCGTTTATCCAACTCCTCTTCATAGCGTTCTTTGTGGGAAATCTCATCGATCTGATTCAAGATAGAATTCCCCACGGCCTGAAGAATCTTCGTATCTTTATGAATTTTCTTTTTCTGCAGTTCTAAGTTGCCTAATGGAGTCAGCCTACTGAACCATGTGTCCGGTTCGGAGTCTAACAATATCCGATGATTGGCCAAGAATAGCACGGTTTGGGAAAACCGGATGAGACCGTCAAAGAGCCTATCACGTTCAGCCTTTATCACTCGAAAATCAGGCGGCTGTTGATCTGCTACCTTCAAATACCGTTCGATGAGAGTCTCCAATCCGTCGTCCAATCGACCCTTTCCAAGACCTGCAGCAATTTTGATATTGCTGACCGCCGTACCAACCCCCTCGATTATTCCATCTATAATCTTCTCCAAATTGGATTCTTCCGGATTCATAGGACCGACGGTAATTCCAAAGGTAGAACGTAATTCATATTCATCCGTGAGCAAGGCAAGGTATAGATCGGCCTTTCTTAATAAATCCGTCATTTCTATTCGATTGGTCTTTAATTGCTCTAGAAATTGTCCTCTAATGCGCTTGCTATTTTGTTTGGAATTCCCTTCAAGATCCTCATTCCCATACCAGCTGATAATTTTAGATTTTGGAATCGTAATTTTGTCTTCTAGATTGTCCCTAGGCGTTTCATCAGATATAGCGATATTTGGAAGTAGGGTTCCAGCTTCATTCATATTCTTCAAAGCAGAAACCAAATAATGGCCCACGCTTAGCCCCATGATCATTTCAGGAATTTCGTCTCCGTGTTTTCTCTTCAGTTTTTCAATTTCTTCTCCCGGAAAATCTAATAAATGATTAATGTCTAGGAGAGCATGGAAGATCTGCCGGGTTGCCTTTCTCACTTTCAAAAAAGATTGACCGATTTGGATTACCGTTGCAATAAACTGCCTTTTTTGATCACTTTCTAGTGGAAATAGAGCATTTGCATGGATGTCGACAATATTTTTCTTGTTTTCTGCCAGGGCTAAAAACATCGAGGTATAGCTTGCCCCACATCCCTTTTTGTTCTTTTGTAATTCTTTCTTTGCTTGATCATAAGATTCATTAAATAGATCTTTACATCCTCCATTAAAATCCCCGGAATCCAATAAATCTTCCACTTTCGGCCAACTTGAATACTGCTCCCCTAATATTTCTCCCTGGGACAAGTTGGTTTTTTGAAGATGATCATGGACTATAAAAATTTCCTTTATTGAACGATTTTCTTTTTGGGGAGCCAAAAAATTTCGGTAGGCGTCAACCAAATCATTTATGGTGTATGGTTCAGGGGAATTTAATTTGCTTTTATTCGTTGCCTTACTGATTTCCGTTGATTCGCCGGGAACTTCGTTGCCCTCCCCACTATTCTTGGTTTCAAGGGAAAAAGGTGTTTTGGCGCACTCGATAGGAGCCTCGCCGCTCTCTTCCCCTTGTAGCTGAGTTGGCCCCAGATCTGCGGGATTATTTCCCTTTTTCTTATTGCCCGCACAACTCTTCTTACTTTCTAAAGATGAATTTGCTTTTTGGCGTTCAGTCTGTAGTTCAATTTTAAAGGCAGTTTTTAAATTTTTCCATAAATCTTTCTGGTGTTTGAGATCTTTAGGAAATAAGATGTCACTAAATAAATTATAGTCTCTGATGGCATGCTTGATCTCCTGAACCGGCATTGAAATGGGGTTATACTTTTGATCTTCATATAGGCTCAAGATGGCATTCACCTTGAACGAGTCGTGCCCGCAAAATTCATAGTCTTCTTCAATGAAACCTTGGCCGTAGTTTTTATGTCCTTGAAACGCTACGATCTTTTTGGTTCCATTCAGGCATCCTCGTTTTTCCAGAAAAGGATAGTTTGGCTCATACAAACCTTCGGGATAATCCCAATGATCGGCTGTTTGGATATTGGCCCGTTCAATCGCCTTTTCTTCCATGGTATTCCGCAATTGAATTAACAGGGGCTTTGCCCCCATTGCCATCACCGTCATGGACTCGGTTTGCACATGAGTATCGTTAACTAACGGCCCCTTATACACGTCTACATCAATGGTTAAGGCCGCACACCCCGCGAGCCAATATGCCATACCGCACAGAACCACGTTGGCTGAAAAATGTTTGTTGTTCATGTCAATTTCCTTTATCTGCCAAACCTAAAAGCCTTGCATCCATTTCAAAGTCTTTTAAGCGTTCCTGCTGAACGGAGAGTTTCAGTAGGGTCTGCATCATTTTGGCTTTGGCATCTCCTTGGAGCTGCTCATGTTGAATCCTGGCAAAATTCCCCAATGCCTGATCAATGGCCTGAAAATAGTCCTCCGGGCTCATTCCCATGACGATCACCAATCTGTGGTCTTTCGGGGCTTCCCGAAATCCTTCTGGCCCAAACAACACGAGCCGGCGATTCCCCGTCAGTTCTGACAAGGTGCCATCATCACTTTTACCAATGATCACCTTCCCGGTCTTTTTTTCCGTACTGATGGGGGTACTTAAGGAATCGACGAGGCGAGAGGGCACCCAACCTGACCCAAAATTCATCCAGCTAAAGGAGCTTGCCTGTCCTCGGACGGTCACACGGTAGATGCTCGACGGAAGTTGTTCCTGCGGGTCAAAGACACCTAAATAGTAGATCTGCTCAAGGGAATTACTTGGGGAAAGCCCTGTGAAAGCGGTTGTTCCTACGACACTTCCGATAATGGCCCCTGTGGGATCACACCCCCACTGCGTCAATCCCGTGACCATTAAAAAAACAACGACCAAAACATGATTTCTGAGCACGTACCACATGCCATCCATAGCTTGTCTCCATCCTTGAATAATTCATGGCAATATATTATTTAATTCCTCTCTCCTTTTTTTATGAAAAAATCTAGTTGCCAGTAGCGACTCTTTGCTTTTTTCGTCAGGTTTAACCTTAGGAAAATAGTCGAATAAAGTCTACCCCAAAAGTCAGAAACTTCGGTTTGGTTTTCCTCAGTTCTAAAATGAGCATGAGAGATATATTATTCCCATGAATCTTTGCAGGTCTCAGTAGGGACTAGGGAACGCTCATCACATGCCGCGGTCTGTTTCTGTGAGTGATGTTGTTGAATTAATGTGCAGGGAGATTGTGCGATTGGACCGTCGCCTTTCATGTGCTGTGTTAAGTGGCGTCCAATGATTCGCTATTGGGGATGGGCTGTCGCAGGGCTTTTTGTGGTATTCAGTCCCAATCTACTTTGGCTGGGCACCTCCACACTGAAGATTCACAATGACTCCCGTGCACCTATTGATTCAATTGCCTATCAGGCATGCGGGACCTTGCATGCCGTTGGCAAGCTTCCATCTCATGAATTCACGTTTCGTTTTTTACCGGTCTGTGGGGATGATACTCTTGAAATCATGATAGGCCAGGGCAAATTCTGCCAGACCTATATCGAAGGGGAGCTCTATCACGTCGATGCAGTTATTTCCAGTGTGGATACTGTGAGTTGCACATATGATGATGTATTCTCAAGCCTCTTGGTTGAAAAAATGCTGTGGTAATGTTGCAAGCTTGAATAGTTTCTATGTCAGCCTCTTGTCTATAGGGGGCGAGGTCTTACGATATTATGGGGATGCTGGGGAGATGAAAGAATAGGGGGATTCACTTGGCGCTTCTTTAGTTCATTAGGAATCTTATCTGAACTGGCCCGGGAGAAGGGCAACCTTTTCTTGGCCAAAGACGCAGAAAGTTTCTCCGCTATGCTGTGGGACATAATGCTCCCCGTGAATGTTTTTGTCGAATAGGTCCCCCAATCCTATGCACCTTGAGTAGCCTCTTTATGGGAATTCAACGGTTTGGATTGTCAGAACACGTTTCATGAACAGCTGTTCGTAACCATTGACTTCGAAATATACCGGAGTCTGCGGCCTTCGAGTATCCACAGGTTCAAGAAGGATATCCCCTTCGTTGTCCTTGTCGGATCACTCAAGATTGTGGGGTTCCCTAATCGGGAAGACACGCGTTTTGTTTTTGCGTCTCCGCTCAAATGTGCGTGCTCGTCATGTATTGATTTTTCCGGCTCCAAGTTTAGGGTCTATCTTCCTCAGTCAGTTAGTTGTGGAATGTTCTGGTCTTCAGAAAGAGCTGTCAGGTCTCATGAAGATCCATGTAACATTTGAGGATGGCCCTAGTGCAAAAACCAGTGGAATTGACCGATAAGATTCTTCATGGTCTGGAGTCTCCAGAGTCATCTTGGTGCGAGAAAGTTTCCGCCAATGGCCTCTTATCCAATCATCAAAGTATAGGACCATAGAAAGCGATCCTATCGTGCCAACCCCTAGTTTTTCCAACGTGGAAACACAAGATTTTGCTTCTCAGGTCTTGAATGACGGCGCTTCAGTATTGGTGAACGCTTTGACGTCTTCTGAACAGCCTTGTGAGAGGGGATGGCAGCGGCTGGAGGCCGCCAGTGCGATCGTGCCGCTTCGAATGGGCACCCTATGGTCCCTTAGGGCGGAGTGCTCTGGCTGAGGTAGATGCTGATTTTCATCGAGACTTTCTTCAAGAATTAAGGGGACGTCTCCGGAAGCCTGCTCGCCGATGCATGTGGAGACCAGTGAAAGGGGATCGTAAGCGGTTTCGGCAACTATCCATTGCTATCGATGCAGGGCAGGGGAGGTTTCGAAGGCCACGGAATTTGATCGAAAGGGGAATGCGCGATTTGTGCTGACCCATGTGACGGTGCCACAGGCCTGTAAGTTAATCCAATATCCTTCTGTGAGTATCATGGTATTCTGATTGAACGAGCATAATGCCTGACGGGAACTAACTCAGGCCTTTCGGATTTTACTCTCTGGCTGGCCGTCCACCATTCGCCATCTGGAATTGGATTATGTCCATGATATTTCGGTGTATGACTCACTCCCTCCTCCTGAGGTTTTGATGCAATGTCAATCGGAGTTGGCCCATCTTTTTTTCTTGGAACGGTTTTTCTGCGACCCATTTCTCTTGATGACGGAGTGATGGAAAATCTTTTCCAGCATCCGAAGTTGTCCGATGTTCACATTACCGGTACGCGGATTTCGGATGCAGCAATTCAGATTTTGGGTGGTTGTCCCTCCATGGAAATGGTGATACTTGCCCAATGTTCAAGCTATCTCGCTCAGGTGGTGGGAGGTTCATGAAATTTTGCTGGATGCCCGATTTATTAAAATCAGCGCCTCGTATGCAAGAGGGCAGGCGGTTTCGCATGACGGTCGGTGGTATGTTTTGCGTGGTAGCGGAATATGAGACCGTTTCAAGACCAGATCCTGAATGCTGGGGTTTATTCATGAGTGGCTGCAAGTGGTGAATGGCACTGGCTTGAGGGATGTTAGGCCAGGTTGCGGTCACGCAATGGGGGGAGTTGAGCATGGTCGATTGTTCTTTGTCCTCAAACGGAGTGGCCTGATGTCACAGACTGATTCCAGCTCTGATCGTTATTTTCCTTCCAAACGGGATGGATGGATCGAAGGTGTTATTTTAGGCAGCTTGGGCACAAGTGTTGTTGGAATGCTGATACCCTTGGCCCTTCCCGATGCCGGTCGGGTTGAGGCCTTTTGGGTGGCGGGCCTTATTCTGATGATGGATGCGTTCATGTTGTGGGTGCTC
>JACKFF010000032.1 GCA_020632595.1 Nitrospiraceae bacterium
AGCGGCAAGTGAAACCTTGGCTTAAGACTATCGAAACGACAGTGTGCGAGGTCCTAACGACATCCATCCAAAAGGGGATTCCCCCGTTGGTTATGACGAATCGTCTGGCGAAGCAAAAAATTCGGCATTCGATGAACATCCAGAATGCGTAAAACACAAAAATATTCCTCAATCTGTCACACCTCGAATTGTCTTCCCATTGAATCGTTGAAACCGTGAACGTGATCACCTGTGGGCGTCAATCCTCAGCTTACGGGGTATCCTCACAATCTATTCACATTCTTATAGGATGTAGCAGATGAGTCGGCCATTTGGGTTATAGGTGATCTTGTACTGTTGTCCCCGGCAGGATTATTCATCCTGCCGGGGATAACAAACGCGTAATTTACGGTATTTCCTCTCCCAACACATCCACCACAAACTGAAACGGATTAAAGCTCTGGAGGCCAATCTGAAACGCCACGGTAAAGGCTTCATTTGGGCTTAACTGGCCATCGGCAAAAGAGCCTAGGAGTGGGATAGTGAATAACGCCCCTGCACCATCAGGTCCGCCATCTGCGTTACAGAGCACATTGCCTCCGGTCAGTTTGTTGACCTGAATGACCAGATTGGAGAGCGTATCGGCGGAAATATTGGTGAATGTCGCTGTGACCGTAAACGTCCCGACCGTTGCACCGCCGCAGGGAGTCCGACTAAAGGCAGTGCTCACCTGGCCTGAACCAAGCGGCGCAAATTTGTTATTTAAATTATTGACTTGAGGATTAATCTTGGCGATAAAGGCGTCTTGCAAGCCGCCGAGGGTTGGCTGCAAGGCAAATTTTATAGGAAATGTGGGTGTCGGGTGAGTCGTCGACGCGCCCCCTGTGGATCCGGTAATGTAAATTTGCCCCTCGCTATCTACGGCGATATCATTCCCCCCATCACCCCCCGTTCCCCCGAGAAACGTGGAAAATTTTAATGCCGACCCATCTGTCAGGAATTCGGTAATAAAGACGTCTACGTTGCCATGAAGCGCAGGTTGTAAGGGGTTTGCCGTAGGAAAATCTGGTGAAAACGTGGAACCTGTGATCCAAGCATGTCCTTCCCCATCAACTGTAATATTTGCAGCCTCTTCGAACCCCGTTCCTCCGAGAAAGGTTGCAAAGGATAGGGCCGACCCATCTGAGGCAAGCTTTGCCACGAAGACGTCCCCTCTGCCGTTTCCATAGGATGGCTGGATGGGGTTTTTTGTGGGAAAGTCTGGAGAGCTTGTATACCCGGTTGTATACACTTGCCCACTGCCATCGACGGCGATTCCTACTCCTCCATCGCTGATGCTCCCTCCAAGATAGGTGGAAAAGGTTAGGGCTGATCCATCGACGGTTAGTTGAGCGACGAAAGCGTCAGAGGAACCAAGTAAAACTGGCTGGAGGGGATTTTTGGTGGGAAAGTCGGTCGATGCGGTACTTCCTATCACTGTAGCTTGTCCCCTTCCATCAAGGGCGATGCCATTTCCAACATCAAGGCTACTTCCTCCGAGATAGGTGGCATAAGCCAAGGCCGAGCCATCCTGGGTCAGTTTAACCACGAAAGCATTATTATCATCGAGGCGAGTGGATTGGAAGGTATTCAGGGTGGTGGGGAAGTCGGGGGAACTCGTCCATCCTGTGAGATACGCCTGTCCTGTTGCATCGACGGCGATGTCTCCCCCAACATCGTGGCCGAGTCCCCCAAGAAACGTCGCGTAAGCCAGGTTAGAGCCATCAGGAGCTAGCTTGACGACAAACGCGTCGGCAAACGGGGAATTGCCATTGCCATGGATGGGCTGCACAGCATTTTTCGTGGGAAAGTCTGGAGAACCTGTTTCACCGGTCACATACGCGTGTCCTGTGCCATCGACAGCGATACTTAAGGCTGTTTCTCCGCCCGACCCGCCGAGATATGTGGCATAAATCAAAGCAGAACCATCTGCAGCCAGCTTGGCGATATAGGCATCTCCTAATCCTGCACGGGTGGCCTGGAGAGGGTTATTCGTTGGAAAATCAAGCGAGGATGTCTCTCCTGCTACATAGACCTGCCCGGTGTTATCCACGGCGATGCCGAAGGGATTGTCATTCCCGGCTCCTCCGAGGAAGGTGGAGAAGACCAAGATCGGATCAATGATTAACGGCTTGGTGACATCATAGGCTGCCACTTGAAAGCCCACCTGTCCCTCAGTGTTAATAACATAGCCGCCATCAATTATTTGCCTTTTTCCATCCACATCCTGATAGATGAATGGTTTTTGTTGGCGGATGACTCCATCTTCTGTTTGTAGGAGAAGAAGGTCTCCATTTTGATCCAGTTCCAATCGAGTGACTCCCTCAAACCTTATCGCAATGTGTTGGGGGTCCTGCCCTGGGCCTACTACAAAGTCATACTCCAGTTGCTGTTGGTTCCCGTAATAGACGAGGTCGATACCGGGATACACATTGTCGTACCTCACGCGACCATAGATGGGGATATTACTTTCCCATTTGTTTGGATCGTTCCCGATGAAGTAGTTCACCTTGCCTGGGAGGGCGGTCTCTCCGGCTAGTGTAGGTGTGGGATTCGCTCCGATCAGGTGCATGCGCAGGACAGCCGGTTCATTGACTGCCTCGTCCGCAGGGGAGTCCGACGGTGTGCTCACTGGTGGCTGCAGGTGAGTGAGGGCCAGCACCGCCTCATTGGGAGTGAGAAACAAGCCATAGCCTGGTCCACGAGTGAAAAATTTGACTTCTGGGTCCGTCTGCCCCTGATTGGCTTCAAAACTTAACGGAACGGAGAGGAATGAAGCCTGCAGGTTAGGAGGTGGAGCGGCTGGCACCTGCTGGGTGGGCTGGGGGAGGGTGGAACACCCTGAAAGGGCTAAAGCCACGGACCACAGGGTAACCAGCAGCGTGATGAAGGTTGCTTGTTTAAGGAATTGCATGGGGGTGCTCCTTATTTGATGGAATGAATCGGGTTATTGGGGATATTTCCAATAACGGGGTGATGGTATTCAGTTGATTGATGGCAAAGAGGGATGATTGGGAGATCTGCACTTCTGCCCTCTCGTTCCCTCTGAGTGTCCATAAGATCATCATGGTGATGTCTGAAAGACTGATGGATCAAATGAAAATCCAAATGGCTCAGGTTGCGCTATTTTCTCCTTCTCCGTTTCCTCAGCAGATTGCCGCGGCCATATCTTCACGGTTTCGGCAGATCTCGCCGTTCCACTCTTCTGGGAGGTTGAGGACTCGTTCTGTGAGATTGCCTGGGGCATCGGTTCGGGGCGAACGAATCCTTTGGGTCGAGGGAGCACGAAGATCGTGGCAATTTGGGGTTCCCCATGCTCATGTCCGATTTGATACCCGTAGTTCGGGCTGAGATGCTGGAGAGCTTCGGTCACGGGCAATTGTGCAAATGCGGTCGTGATGGTTTCCTCCTTCGGTACGGTTCCTTCAATGGCAATGGACAATTTTGTCCCGAGTTCCAAGAGAATGGCTTCTAAGGAAGCATCTCGAGCGCGGAGAGATACCAAGTTCTTTTCTTCGATGGTGAGGACAAATTCGGCTATTTGAAGATCGGCGATTCCGCCTATTGGTGCGGGGTCTGCAGCCAACACTTCAGTGGTGACAATCAACCAGAACACTCCCGTGAATCGGAGAATCTGCTTGCAAAACTTGAACATGGCTCTTCTCCTTTTTTCAGAAAATCGGGATGCGTCGATCGGCGCTTGTTGTTTCTCGTCTATCACGACTTTTCCTTGCCGAGTGTTTAACGTAGAATTTTGAGTGAATAATAGCAAGGCTTTCTTTTCTTTTTGGGGGGAGAGTTGTGTTGAGCCATCAATGGCTACTTCACAAGCGGAACCTGAGGCGTTTGAAGCAGAGGAGGTTAGCGTGGGGAGATGTTAGAAGGGTTGAAACAACGTCTTCTTTCGGCACTGTCTGAGAGGAGTCTACTGGCTGTGATTCTTAGGGAAAGGCGTTGCTTCTCTACCGAAGGATCGTCCCCCTCCAATTGAGGAGGGGGGATGGTGTGAGAGGAGGTTGCAAATAAATGGATGGTTTGGAGTCCTCAGTCTTTTTCTCCCAGTACATCCACCAAAAATTGGAAAGGGGTGAAGCTTTGGAGGCCAATGGCCAACTGAACGGTGAAAGTTTCACCAGGGCTTAATTGGCTATCCGACAGATCACCCTGCAATGGGACGGTAAGTATCGCCCCGGCCCCGCCTGGGCCACCATTGGCGTTGCAGAGCATGTTCCCGCCCGTCAGGGTCTTCACCGAAATCAGCAGGTTGGAAAGGGTATTCGCTGAAGTGTTGGTAAAAGAGGCCGTAATGGTAAAGGTGCCGGCTGATGCTCCACCGCATGGCGTCCGGCTGAAACTGGTGCTCACATCGCCTGGCCCAAGCGGGGAAAATTTGTCGTTTAAGTTGTCGCGTAGCGGGTCAATTTTGGCAACAAAGGCGTCAGGCAAATTAGGGCTGCCCCGGACAGGCTGAATGGGATTTACCGTAGGAAAACCCGGATTAGCGGCACCCCCTGTGATATAAGCCTGGCCAGCTTTATTGACCGCAAGTCCTCCATCTGCAACTTCCCCTCCCAGAAAACTAGAAAAAAGGATGGTTGATCCGTCCGTGCTGAATTGAGACAAAAAACTTGTTTCCCACCCCGTCAGTTCATCTGAAAAAGGATTTTTTATTGGAAAGTCCTCTGTTTTACCGGTTAATCCTATTATCAAAACTTCCCCCCTGCTATTTATAGCAATGCCTGTTCCCTGGTCATCATTTCCACCGCCAAAGTAGGTGGCATAAGCCAGGGCAGAGCCATCTCGGGTGAGCTGGGCCATAAAAGCATCAGATTGTGGGCGGAAGCATGGCGGTAGGTTTGGTGGTGCACCTGGTACAGGACAAGGCTCTTCTACCAAGGTTGGGTTTTTGAATTGTTGGAAGGCATTTTTTGTTGGAAAATTCTCAGAAAAGGTTCTCCCCGTAATTGAGACCCGTCCCCAACCATCAATGGCGATCGCATTCCCAATGTCTAAATCGCTTCCCCCAAGAAATGTAGAATAATTCAAGGCTGACCCATCAGCCGTCAACTGAGCCACAAACGCATCGGCAGTTCCGTTGCCGCCTCCCTCTCCATGGAAAGGTTGGAAGGCATTCTTGGTAGGAAAGTTGGCAGAACGGGTAAGCCCTGTCACTGAGGCCTGCCCGATCTCATCTACGGCAATGGCTTTGCTCACATCGTAGTTCCCGCCACCCAAAAATGTGGCATAGGCCAAGGACGAGCCGTTGGAGTTGAACTTGGCGATAAAGGCATCAAATCCCCCACCGCCGCCGTTGGTGGGTTGAAATGCATTCTGGATGGGAAAGTTCGTGGAATTAGTATCTCCTGTCACATAGATTTTACGATTGCCATCCACGGCAATGCCATTACCGCTTTCATCACGGGATCCCCCAAGATACGTAGAAAAAATTAATGCGGAACCATCTGGACTGAGCTGTGCGACAAAAGCATCCGTGGGGTTCCCAAATGGCCCGGGTGGATACGCCACACCATCTTCAACCGCAAGGTTTGGCTGCACGGCATTTTTTGTAGGAAAGTTTGTGGAGTGAGTGGACCCTGTGACATAGATATATCCCATGCCATCTACGGCAATGTCGTTACCTTGGTCACTGTCACTTCCTCCGAGGTATGTGGAAAATACTAAGGCCGATCCATCTGCAGTGAACTGGGTTATAAAAACAACATCAGTGCCACCAATGGTGGGTTGTAGAGGATTCAAGGAGGGAAAGCCTGGGAAATCTAAGGTTTCAGTCCAGCCTGTGACTGTGATCTGTCCCCCTCCGTTCAGAGCAATACCATTGCCGTTGTCTATACCACTGCCGCCTAAGAAAGTCGAAAACACTAAAATGGGATCAATGATCAGGGGCTTGGTCGTGTCATAGGTAGCGACGTGAAAGCCCACGTGGGTGTCGTTGATGACATACTGTCCCTCAATGGTTTGCCTGTCGCCTTCTCCCTCCTGATAAATCAGCGGTTTGCGCTGCCGCACTTCTCCGCTTGCAGTCTGCAAGACGAGATCGCCGGTTTGGGTATCCAGTTCCAGACGCTCAGTACCTTCAAAGGCCATCGCAATTTGTGCGGGGTCTTCACCTGGAGCCACGATAAAGTCGTACTCCAATTGCCGTTGATTGCCGTAATAGAGCAAGTCAATGCCGGGATAGACATTGTCATACCGAATCTTTCCATAAGTGGGGATCTGGGTGCGCCACTTGGCAGGATCGTTCCCAATGAAGTAGTTCACTTTGCCGGGGAGGAGGTTGTCTCCGGTCAGCTCGGGTGTGGCATTGGCACCAACCAAGCGCATGCGCAACACGGCGGAGTCCGGTGAGGTCTCTTCGGTTTCCTGTTCCGAGCCGGAAGGCTTGGGTTTTCTCAAAGCTAATACGGCCTCCTGGGGTGTGAGGTACAACCCATAGCCAGATCCCCGGGAGAGAAACTTCACCTGCCCATCTGTCTGTCCCTCATTGGCTTCGAAGTGCAGCGGCGTTTGCAGATATGTCGCTTGAACATGCGCTGAAGTTTCCTTGGCATTTGGTTGATGAGGGCTTACGATGGCGCAACCCACTAGGCCTAATCCCGCTACACATAGTGAAACCACGATACTGGAAAACGATGAATGTTTGAGGGATGCCATAGCGTCTTATCTCCTTCAATGATTGCGAGGGACCGTCCTCCGTAAAGTGTTTGGAGCGGCCGCTTGTTATTGCCGAAAGGCCGAGGGATCGAATGAAAATCCGAACGGCGCGGGTTGCGCCCCATTTCCCTTCTCTGAAGGTTTGGCTGATTCACGGGGCAGGATGGTCACCGTCTCGGTGGTCCCAGCTACCACAGAGGTCGTGGACTCCTTTCGTTGGGTGTCCTGAGGTGTGGGTTGAGGGCGAACGAATCCCTTTGGCTGGGGTAAGACAAAGATGGTGGCAATTTTGTGCTCCCCATTTTCATTTTTTATCTGGTATCCGTAATTCGGGCTAAGGTGCTGGAGAGCTTCTGCTAACGGTAATTGTGCAAACGCCGTGCTGACGGTCTCTTCTTGAGGAATGTCTCCTTCCACCAGGATGGACATTTTTTGACTGAGTTCCTCCAGAATGGTCTTGAGGGACGCTTCACGCGCTCGGAGAGAAATAAAATTGCCTTCCACAGCTAACACATATTCTGCCATCTTGAGTCCCGTCATTCCGATGGCATTTTCCGAGATGGCTGCCGTTGCCCCTTGTGCCCATATGAATAGGCAGCTGTAAACAGTCACGAGTATCCCTCTGCTTACCTTCTGCATATCCAGCCCTCCTTTTCTGAATTCATTACGACTCACTAGAAAATCTGGATTCTTTGGCTTACAAGATGTTGTTTGTTGGGTGGATGTCATGATGCTGAAGGGATTTTGCAACGGCCATGCCCCACTCTTGAGGAAAATATATTTTGAATTTTAACGTCCCGAGGTTAAAGCATTTTTTTAATTCTTCACATCGGAGAAATATGGAGAATGTGTCCCCTAAGTCCTCAGGTTATAGAATCTCGTTGAGGCAAAAGGGGGCAACCCTGATGTCCACTCTTCATGAAAACGTCTGTTCGATCCGTACTTGCCATGGTCCCCTTCAATCGAGGGGGTTTACATCAAAGAGAATTAGAATTAGAGTCTGGCCTTCTTTTGAAAGGCGTAAAATGGTCATAAATGGTGGATGCTCTGAATTTTCTGGAATGGGATGGGCGAGGTGTTTGCCCGATGTTTCGGTGCATCCATGTTGAATGATCACCTCGTTCCAGATTTTTCATGGATTAGGATGAGAAGGGAAGAACTTCTCTTTATGATAGTCGAAGTCCATTCTGAGAACCTGGTCCGTTATATCGGATAATTCGCATTCATTAGTTTTTATTCACGGGTTGCCAAAAAAGGAGAAAACTATGAAACAGCATGACAAACCCCGTGTTCAAACAGGCGAGGAAACCAAAGTGAATTGGCAAGATCCCAAGCTTTCCTATGTTCAACCCAAGTTGACTCGGCAAGGGGATTTTCATGATCTGACGGCTGGCTTTTTCGGCACTTTTATCCCCCAGGACACTACGGAAGGATGATCTGTTGAGTGGGTTCCCAGGAGAGGCCAGTGCAGTCAACTCTTTATCGCTTGCATGGTATTTTCCTGAAATTACATCAAGAGCATTCTGACCAAGCGGGAATCCTGTCTCAGCTGCTGGAGGATTTATCCTTTGAAAGGTGTCCCGCTGAAGATATTCCTCCGTCGATTTACGTTTCGATTCGATTAAGTGCTGGAGATGTCTCAGCTCCGGTTGATTCGCAAGAAGTCTTTAACGTCGACGGCCTTCGTGGACTGCGTAGTGGGCGGGATTTTTATCTAACCGAAGGGACCTCACTTTTTCATCTCTCTTTGGATAAAAGGCAGGGTGAGGCTCTTCTTGCTCCCCAATTCTTCCGGCAGCCTCCTCTTGTGCAACAACGGTTTTGGGGTGTGGGTTTGATGAAACTCTTGCGTCCCCTGGACCTATTTGGGTTGCACGCAGGGTGTGTGGTGAGCCATTCTGGAACGGGCCTGCTGCTTGTCGGCCAGTCAGGGTCTGGAAAATCAACCCTGACTATTCACTTGATCCGGCAAGGTTGGGGTTATCTTTCGGATGATGCGGTTCTTCTCCGATCTCGATCTCATGGTGTGGAGGCCCTCTCCCTTCGCAAACCCTTTTCTGTTACCAGTGAATCGGCTGGGCATTATGCGGACCTTCTTGAAAAGAGGGCCTTCCCATTCCCGCCGAGAACGAAGCAACGGGTTGATATCCACAAGACTTACCCGCACCAGTTTGTCTCGGAGTGCATTCCCCGCATGTTGTGTTTCCCGCGGATTGTTCGTGATGGGCCGAGCCGGATTCAGCCGATGAATCGGGTCAAGGCTTTGGGGTTGCTCTTGTCCCAAAGCGGCCCTGCTCTTTTTGAGAAAGACACCATGTCTCAACATATGCAAGTTTTAACGCGGCTTGTTCATCAATGTGATGCGTTCGAATTGGAAGCGGGCTTTGATCTGTATGAGCAGTCTGAAACCTTGGATCGTCTGTTGTCCAAGGCACGGAGATCAGTAAATGCCACGGATTGTGATCGAACTCACCAATCGGTGTAATCTCTCCTGTTTGCATTGTTATGATGCGCGGCATGCTGCCACCGGAGACTTGTCTCTGGAGATTCTTCACAAGGTGATTCGCGAAGGGAAGGCTTGTGGTATTGATCATCTCTGTTTCACTGGAGGTGAACCGACCCTTCATCGACACTTTCCAGATATACTTCGGGATGTCACCGAAGGAGGATATACTTATAGCTTTGTCACCAACGGGATGAATTTTCCCCAGATCTACCCCTTGTTGTTGCGCTATCGTCAAGGGCTTCAGGGCCTCACATTCAGTTTGGATGGAGCCCGAGAATATACTCATGACGCCATACGAGGAAAAGGATCTTTTCGGCGGGTCATGCGTGCCGCGACTATCTGTGCGGTCAAGGACTTGCCCTTTACATTCAATATGGTTCTGACTGCCAAAAATCGGGATGAAATCACAGAGATCATTAGGTTGGGGTCGAGGCTGGGAAGTCGGGGAATTCGATTTGGCCATCTTATGTTCAATCAGGACTCCAGTGCTCGTGGGTTGAATCTTTCCCCGCAAGAACGGCGTGAGGCGGAAGCGGAAATTTTTGGCCTTCAAGCGTCTGCCCCCATCGGTGTGGGGATGGGGCCCGGATATTACACTGAATCGCTTTTGCCACCTTGCTCTCCATTGAAACTTGAAGAGTTTAACTTGAATTATCGTGGGCATTTGACGCTCTGCTGCCAGCTTTCCGGATATGCAAAGGAAGATGACAGAGGCGATTTTGTTGGTAATCTCCACGAGTTGACCCTGACGGAAGCCTGTGAGCGGTTCCGCCATCGGGTCAATCGCTATCTAGCCGATAAGCAGGCAACGGTCAGAAAGGGGGAGTTGTCAGAGGTGGATCATTTTCCCTGTTGGTATTGCGTGAAATACCTGTTTAAAAATGTGTCCGTTGAAAAGGTTGCTCCGCTGTCATGGAACCAATCTGATGGTCAGATTCTTGTGAATCCTATTCATGTGTAAGTGGAAAAAACAGGGAAGGATTGTCTAGGACCTTTTCGATGTGGAAATTGCCGAGAGGCTTTTTGTGCGAATGAAAAGCAAAAAAGTTTTAGGATGAAGGAATGAGCCCTTGGGTTTCCAAGGCCTTCACGATGGTGAGGGTGGCCTGTTCAGCTGTCTGGGTCGCTCCCTCGATTGTGATTTCGGCATCATCCGGGCGTTCATAGGGTGAGTCGATCCCTGTAAAGTTTTTCAGCTGGCCCGCACGGGCTTTTTTGTAGAGCCCTTTCACGTCCCGCAGTTCACAAATTTCCAGCGGGGTATCAATAAACACTTCCAGGAATTCTCCTTCGTCCACAAGCATCCGGGCCATTTCCCGTTCACTGCGGAAGGGAGAGATGAAGGAAACCAGGACAATGAGGCCGGCATCCACCATGAGTTTGGCGGTTTC
>JACKFF010000033.1 GCA_020632595.1 Nitrospiraceae bacterium
ATTCTTTCAAACTCCCCCACGCTGGGGATTGACGAAACGTTGCTGAGGAAACCTGCTTCCGTGGAAGTCCCATTTCCTACTGCCAAATTAAAAGATTTGGAACGCTTGCGTATTGAGCAAGCCCTGGAAACCTGTGAATGGCAAATTGATGGACCGTTAGGGGCTGCGAAACATTTGGGTCTGCATCCCAGCACCTTGAGAAGTCGGTTGAAAAAACTGAATATTCCACGAAAAATTTCAAAGTCCAGGAAAGCCTAATCCTAGAGTGTGCGAGAGAGGCGAATCACGGAGCGTGTATGCCTCAGTGGCGGACCGCAAAGGGGAGCGGTAATCCTCTGTGCTTCTTCTTGGAAGATTCTTGTGATTCCGGTCCTTCCTCGTCATGGGGGAAGACCGGTCTCCGAAAGCCTTGGGAGAGCATTCGATGAACCGGGTGAAGGATTCGGACGTTCCCGGCCAGGATGGCAGTCTGAAGTCTGATCATCCAGGACAGCATGTCGGCATCCTTTTTTATGTCGATGATGATGCGTTTGTACGCTCGAGTGTAGCCAGGCGGCTGATCCGGCGGGGGTATCTGGTTCGAGAGTTTGACTCAGGAGAAGCGGTGGTCGCCTGCCTCCAGGATCAAGCCGCTCGGCCTGATGTCATTCTCTTAGATTATAACATGCCGGGGATGGATGGGTTGGAGACCTTCCAGGAAATCCGTCACCTTTCCAGTCACACGCCGGTTATCTTGTTCACGGCATATTCCGGCGCATTCAATGTCGAAGAGGTGAAACGACAGGGTCTTTTCGATGTGCTCACCAAGAATGTGGAATTAGACAACATAATTCAAGTGATACAATTGGCCATTGCTCAGAAAAAAGAGCATCCTTCTCCATAGACTTCAAGACGGCTCCCTCCCCCCAACGAAGACGAACTGGTTGCTAACCGACCCGGTGCTTGGGCAGAAGCCCAGGTATTTTTTTGTCATGACCAGGGAAATTCCCGAGAATTGATGTTTCGTGAAACGAATGGGTCGAGGAGAAACGTCTCCTGGCTCGATACTCTCGCTGAACGAGATTGAATTGAAGTACCATATGCCAGCGCATCTCAATCAGGGGGCGACTCATTTTGAACAGGGAGACATCATGATGAAACGAAATTTCATGAATGGCAGGAGGACCCTGATAGGCCTCCTGGCGTTTTGGGGACTGATGGGCTGCGCCTCAGTGGATACCGGGCTCCTCGTGAAAGATGAGAATATTGACGTCGATTGCGCTGTTGGAGATGTGACGGCCCATGAGGCTGTTGTGTGGATGAAAACCAGGGAGGCCCAGTCGTTGGTGATCCAGTATACAGCGGATTCCACTTGGACTGCCTACCTGGAAACGGCAGTCCTGCAGACCAGTGCGACCAGAGATTTCACGGCCCATGCGGTGTTAACAAACTTGCAGCCGGCTACTCGGTACTCGTATCGAGGCACGATCCAGGGAGGTCCTCCAGTCGGGCCATGCCAATTTGTCACAGCGCCTCTTCCAGAAGAAGCCGTTCCGGTCACGTTTGTCATTGGAGGGGACACTCGGCATGGGTATCATCCCTATAAGATGATGCAGACGTTGCAGGAAGAGAAGCCCGATTTTTTTGTCTTTCTCGGGGATACTATCTATTCGGATAAAGAAAAGCCGGCTCACGAGTTGGCGGAATATTGGGCCAAATATAGAGAAAATCGTGATGGCTTTGTGAAACGATTGCTGGCCAATATCCCGGTGTACGTCATGTGGGACGATCATGAGGTGGATAGCGACTTTATCTCGACGCATCCGCGTTTGCCGATTGGGCGCCAGGCCTTTTTTGATTATTGGCCGATTCGCGTGAATGCCCGAGAGCCGGGTCGGCTCTATCGATCATTTCAATGGGGGAAGGGAGTCGAATTCTTTTTGTTGGACACCCGGCAATACCGGAATCCGTCCACGCAAACGATGTTGGGTGAGGCGCAAAAACAATGGTTGTTGCATCAGCTGAAGGCCTCTCAAGCGACGACCAAATTTATTGTATCTTCCGTTCCCTTTTCCGATCCACGCAAAGATAAATGGGGAGAATACCCTCATGAACGTGACGAGATTCTTCAGTTTATTCGAGACCAGGCCATTTCAGGTGTGTTCTTTCTTGCGGGAGATGTCCACCATGGGGCTGTCAGCCGCATGCCGGGTTTTGCCGATATGCAAGAAATGATTTTTGGCCCATTAGCCGCGCATATGAATTATAAAGTTTCGTCGAGTGAGCCACGGTTTGAATTTTTCTACCACCAAACTCCCAATTTTGGAAAAATAACCGTGCATCCTGATCCGGCCCATCCCACGGTTCACATCGAGTGGATTGATGCACATCATCAAGTCATTTACGACGTTCGAATAGAGAATAGTCCATTTCCTTCCCAGCCACAGTGATCGAAAGGAAGATCCATGAAAGCGGTTGCCCGTCTCCGTCCTCTCCCGATTAATCAGGCTGAGGCGTTGCAGGATATAGAAATTTCCACACCGATCGCTGAACCCAAGGACTTGTTGGTGAGAGTCGAGGCGGTTTCCGTCAATCCCGTGGATACCAAGATGCGCCGGCAGAACAGTCCTCCAGACAAAAAGGAGCCGCCGCGGGTCTTAGGATGGGATGCGGCGGGAGTTGTTGAGCGTATCGGGTCCGAGGTCAAGCGGTTTCGACCTGGGGATGAGGTATTTTATGCGGGAAGTCTGATTCGCCCTGGGTGCAATAGCGAATTTCACCTGGTTGATGAACGAATTGCCGCGCATAAACCGAAAACCTGGACGATGGCTCAATCTGCTGCCCTTCCGCTGACCGCCATTACCGCATATGAAGCGTTATTCGATCGAATGGGGATTGCCCAACATGGAAGGGGTGAGAGGGAATCCATTCTGATTATTGGCGGGGCCGGTGGAGTGGGATCTATCGCGATTCAAATCGCCAAATTGGTGAAACTGCATGTTGTGGCCACAGCCTCGCGAGCGGAGTCGGAAGCCTGGTGCAAGAAAATGGGTGCCGATCTGGTGATTGATCATTCCCGGCCCATGGTTCCTCAATTGCAGCAGATGGGGTATCCGACGGTGGAGTATATTCTGAATACCTCATCTACCGAACAGCATTGGATGGCCATGGCCGAGGCCATTAAACCGCAAGGCCGCCTGTGCGGGATTGTGGACACCATGGAGCCGGTGGACCTCAATGTTCTCAAACGAAAAAGCGCGACATTTTCATGGGAGTTTATGTTCACCCGGTCCATGTATCACACCGAAGATTTGGTTCGGCAGCATGAACTGTTGACCCAGGTCGCTGAATGGATTGAACAAGGTCATATCCAGCCCACACTCACCGAAACCCTTTCCCCTATTACCGCAGCCAATCTGCGGCATGCTCATGCCAAACTGGAAGAAGGGCGAATGATTGGCAAATTTGTCCTGACAGGGTGGCCTGCATGACGTAGGCGGTTGGTCCCTCGCTTCTATGGGAATAGCCAATGCCTCAGGGCGTCGATGCCTTGCCACGGACCTGCTCGAATTGCTTGAGGAAAACATGATAGGGTCAGTGGATCAGTGATGGATGATTGCCGATGATGCCGACTCCCTCACCTTCTCCTTCCGCTCATGTTCCTCCGCCCTGGCTGTGTGAGCTCCCCAAGAAAGATCCCTGGTCCACACCTTTTGCCGAATGTCTCTTGAAACATCTGGATGTTCAACCAGGCCATGCCATCTTGGATGTGTGCTGCGGAGATGGTATTCCGGCTTTTTACTTAGCCCACCAGGTGGGATCGGCAGGGCGAGTGGTCGGCGTGGATATGAATCATGCGCAATTGATTCGGTCACGGGCGGTGCAAGGACTCGCGTTTCCTTGGTTGGCCTTTCATCACGGAGATGTTCGGGAGTTGCCACGACATCTGGGGCAATTCGATCGCATCACCGGCAATCTGTCCTTTATGTTTTTTCGTCCAAACCGTCAGGACGCGCTTCGCCAAATCATCCAATTTCTGAAGCCCGGCGGACAACTGGTGCTCACCTTTCCCTCTCAGGGTACGTTTGACTCTCTTTGGCAATGTGTCGATCGAGAAATGCTGACGAGGGGCTTCACGCGAGAACGGGAACGGTTTATGGCGTACCTGGCTGAACGGCCATCTGCCCAAGATGCCCACCGGTGGCTTGAGGCGTGCGGGATGGTGCGGGTGGAAGTAGCGGAATATCCATTAGAGGTCCAGACCAACCCGGGCCATGAATTTCTCTATCATCCGTTATTACGCGGAGGATTTCTGGACGATGTCTACGAATGCTTCGCGGATCAGGAGGTGGCGGAACGGTTCATGGAAGACATCGCGGATGCGGTTCCCGGCTTTCTGCCGCTCTTGGCGAATCGATGCGTGATGGCTGCCTGGTTGCCGGGAAATGAATCGGGGGAAATTGCGCGGCCTCGTGAGTCTCCATGAGCCATCGAAGAACCTGCGAATAAGCCGATAAACCATATTCCCATACCACGGGAGGAATCGCCGATGACGCAAGCAGTGACGCCGGATCGAATCATGCAATTGGGGATGGCCTTTTGGGGATCGAAGGCTTTGCTCAGCGCGGTGGAGTTAGGGGTCTTTTCGGAATTGGCCAAGCGGCCCCAAGATGCCACTACGCTTCAACAACAGCTGGGGCTACACCCCAGAAGCGCCAGGGATTTTTTCGATGCCTTGGTCGCCCTCGGCATGTTGGACCGTCAGAGCGGGGTGTACACCAACACTCCCGAAACCGACTTCTATTTGGATCGCGCCAAGCCAACCTATTTGGGGGGATGGCTGGATATGGTGAATACCCGCCTCTATCCATTTTGGGGGCGTCTGACTGAAGGCTTGAGAACGGGGCATCCACAGAACGAAGTGCGTGAAGGGCACAACTTTTTCGAGGACTTGTACAGTGACCCGCAGCGGCTCAAGACGTTTTTAAGTTCCATGACCGGTCTGAGTATGAGCGCCAGCAAAAAAATCGCCGCGCAATTTCCGTGGGGCCACTATCACACCTTCATCGATGTGGGCTCGGCGCAAGGAGGACTGGCGGTGCAAGTGGCCTTGGCGCATTCGCATCTGACCGGAGGCGGATTTGACTTGCCGGTGACGGGACCGATTTTTCAAGAATATGTCCAGTCTTTTGGTCTGGAGACCCGTCTGAAGTTTTATCCCGGGAATTTTTTTGAAGATCCCTTACCGACAGCTGATGTCCTGTCGATGGGGCACATCCTCCATGATTGGAACTTGGAACAGAAGAAACAGTTAATTGCCAAAGCCTATGAAGCCCTGCCTCGGGGAGGGGCTCTGATCATCTTCGAATCGTTAATCGATGATGAACGGCGGGAGAATGCCTTTGGGTTGCTGATGAGCCTGAATATGTTGATCGAACTGCCTGGCGGGTTCGACTATACCGGGGCGGATTGCACGGAATGGTTGCGCGAGGCGGGGTTTCAAGAAACCCGGGTCGAACATTTAATCGGACCTGACTCCATGGTCGTGGGAATGAAATAACCGGTTAGCCGACACGGTTCAATCTTCGAATGGCCTCACCGCTCCATTTACTGCACTCGGGAAGGAGACCCAGGCGGGATAGACCGTTCTCGTTGATACGACTCGTAGGGTTGTTGTTCCACACAGTTTGATGGGGCCTGGGAAGGGTCGTCCAGGCATCGTTGTGTTTGGTGTTCACGCATCGTCCCATATCCTCGTTCTTGAACCTCATCCCAGGAGCAACGGACCATGCCAAGGCTCCCAATTGTCAACGTCAACAACACGGTCGTGCTGAAAGTCAGATGGTTTTTCCTGTGTCTGGTCATCATCCCTCCCCTAGAAGTGCGATTGGTATAGTCTATGAAACCTCAATGGATCAGGGAAACACAAGAGCCGGTATGAGCGGAATGGTTGGATGAAGAGAGGGGAACCTCGTTGATGGGGGCACGATGGCTTCCTGTGGTGAGCATTGTACTTCTCGTGGGAATTGGGGGATGGTATGCCATGATTCGAATGCCGAGCGAAAGTTTTCAAGGGCCGATTCCTCCGCTTTCAGCCGATGAACGAGTGCTGGAGCAGGAATTGCGGACGCATGTCTTGATGCTGGCAGGCGAGATTGGGGAGCGGAACGTGGATCAGTACGACAATCTCCAACGAGCGGCTGACTATATTCGAACGCATTTCCAGCAGTCGGGATATACCGTGCAGGCTCAATCCTTTGAGGCAGCCGGGAAGGTGTGTGACAATATCGAAGTGGAAGTTCGTGGGACGACCAAGCCGGAGGCCATCGTTCTGATCGGGGCTCATTATGATTCCGTGAAAGGCAGTCCTGGTGCCAATGACAACGGAAGCGGAGTGGCTGCCGTATTGGCGTTGGCCCGGAGGTTTGCCCAGGCCAATCCGTCAAAAACTCTGCGATTTGTCGCATTTGTCAATGAAGAACCCCCGTACTTTCAAACCCCGGAAATGGGCAGCTGGGTCTATGCCCGGCGTAGCCGGGAGCGGGGCGAGCAGATCACGCTCATGGTCAGCTTGGAAACCATCGGCTATTACTCGGAGCAACCCGGCAGCCAACAATACCCGCCTCCGTTGGGTCTTCTCTATCCGTCCACCGGAAATTTCGTGGGATTTGTCAGCAATGTGCACAATGGGGCGTGGGTCCGAAACCTGATTGCCAGTTTTCGAAGGCAGGCAGCCTTTCCTTCGGAAGGGACCGCAATGTGGGGAGGATTACCCGGTATTGGCTGGTCGGACCATTGGGCATTTTGGGAGGAAGGGTATCCGGCCATCATGGTGACCGACACGGCTCTCTTTCGTGATCCGTACTATCACACCGCTCACGATACCCCCGGGCATATCCAGTATGAATCCTTCGCGCGGGTTGTCTCGGGCTTGCAGGGTGTCATCCAAGACGTGGCCAATCAGCCGTGAATCAATGAAGAGAGGGAGGTAAGACGATGCGCATATCCATCAACAAATTTGCAGGGCGAGGTTTCGTGTCCATGCGGCGGTGTTCGCTCTTGGTGCTTGTGCTGGCCAGTCTGTCTGCCAGTTGTGCATATCAGCCTTGGAATATCGAGACCTATATTCAAAACCTGGAACGGCCGGAGCGAGATGAATATCAACAGCCGGCGAAGGTGATCGAGGCGCTCAATCTCACACCGGGCATGGTGGTGGCGGATGTGGGGGCAGGCTCAGGATATTTTACGCGCCGGTTTGCCAAGGCCGTGGGAGAAACCGGGAAAGTCCTGGCCATCGACGTGGAGCAGAACATGCTGGACTACAACAAACAGGAATTGGAAAAGCTCGGCATGGCCAACCGGGCGCAATTTGTTTTGGTCAAACCGGAAGACTCTCCACTCTCACCAAACAGTGTCGATCTGGTCTTTCTATGCAACGCGTACCATCATGTCGAACATGGGGTGGGGTATTGGGGCAAGATTCAAGAAGCCCTCAAACCCAACGGCCGGGTGGTGATTGTGGACTACTATCACGATGAACGGTCAGGGCATCTCAGCTTTTCTAAGCATCATCTGGTTCCCAGAGAACGGGTCATTGAAAACATGGAGAAGGCTGGCCTTCATATATCAAAGGAGCACACCTTCCTCCCCCGCCAATATTTTTTGGAATTTGAAAAAATTGGCAGTGCCTAAAGCTAGGAATTGGGAACCCATCAGGCCAGATTTTTGGTTGCTTTTTACTCTTTCTCTGGCATCTCTTTAAGTTATTCACCAAAAATCCTAAAATCCAAAAAGTCCAGTAATTCGAGTGGGGGGGATTATTTACTTTTTCTGAAACGATTCAGATTGAGGGAATATTTTATTCCATTGTGAATAAATTGCGAGATCCCCCAAAATTTATCTCTTCAACAAAAGCATTTTTCCTTTTGAAAAAGGAGATACAGTATGGCAACCCCAATGCATGTGATTCGCATAGTTGGATCATACAGCCTTCTCACCTTTTTTGATGACGATGTACAAAAAGAGTTTTTCGAAATAACCGTGGACCCAGTTTTTGAAAAAGAAATTTGGTTTAAATCTCCTTATGATGCAACAACAGGGTGGTTTGCGATAGACAAAAAGGAAATGCAATTAGAGCTAGATATGACTAATCATGGATTAATCCGTGAGGCGTTTTGGAGAGACTCTTTTCCTCCTATATTTAGTTTTAAAGGAAACCCCAAAAATGATTGGAATGCTTTTATCCCTCAAGCGATGCGGAAAAAAATGGAAGACATTTTGAAAGATCCAAACAAGGCGGAATTTCCCATCGCCCTACTTTTTAGATATTCCCTTTATAAAATTCCGGGAGAGTTAACGCAAATATTAGATGGAAACGGAGAGATAAATTTTCATATAGGACTGAATAAATTCGGTATTGTAAATGTTGGGATCACTATTGAATTTCCCCATGAACCCAATGAGTATTTTGAGGATCTCTGTAGGAGAGCGTATAAAAAAGTTGCCCATTTACAGGAAGAGCCCTTGAAAAACTTAGAGAATGATCTTAAGGAATTTCGCAACTGGGGTTCTCCTGGAAATTTTTGGAGTGGCGTTGTTTGCTCAACTCATTCATTAACTTTCGATGAAAAAATTAGGGAGATGGAAGGATTTCTTCGCGAAATTAAAAATCAACAGGATGCTCCAAGGCTCGCTGTTTCGTACTTTCAAGTTTTGGCCATTACCCTGATTCATAGGTTTCTTTTCGATCGATTGAGCGTAACTGGAGATCATTTGAAAAGGGGCCTATGTGTTCAGGGTAACTGTTTGAGAGGGTGGAAGTTGAGCCTGTGGCATGAGCATCTTGGGGAAGATTGGGCCAAATTGCCTATTTTGTTGGATTGTCCTTGGGCTCTCTCAAATAAATTGCCAGACTCCTCGAGAAAAGGTTTACCACCTCTTCGGCACGTGGTTTTCATGTATCAACTCATCCGCTCTTTTCCTAGAAAGCAAACCTTCTTGAGCAACAACGATAACAAAATAGCTCTTCTGACCCTTGGACACAATGTAGGATGGTCTCCAAGTTATAATCCCCCTTTTCCCCTTTTTGAAGAAAAATCCGATCTGGCTTTCCTAAAAGATTCTTCTTTATTGGAAAACTCATGCTGTTTTATTTTTCCTCAAGGGCTAGTTGTGGTGACTCCGCCGGAGGATATTTTGTACTTAGGTGGAGGGCCACCACCGCCTGGATTTAAATATAGTTCCTGCTATTCTCCGTCTTCTGTAGACTACAAGGACTATTGGCTATTAATTTTCAAATTGTTTATCAGGGTAGTAGAGACACGGCTTATATTGGGAATGATGAACCGATATCTTTCTGATTGCCATAGAGCATTCATGGTTCGTTGTGGGAGAGATAAACTACAGAGGATTTTGGGGGCAGTAAAACGGGTTTTTGGGACAGATGAAATTTACAAAGATCTGCTCAGGATTGGATGGCTTCTGCAGCGCATTTCGGAAAATATTGTTACTCCGGAAGTGTCTCGATTTTCATTCGTTCGGAAAAAAGTCCTTAGTTTTTTGGATGAGGTACATTTTGATGAACATGTGGAACACATTGAGGCCGAGTTTCAAAAACTCAACAGGTGGTTAAATGAAGACATTATTACCATCGCCACGGTAACTGCAATTGTAGTCGCCATTTTGGGAGTTGTTGTCGCAATAGTTAGTGGGCTTTTTCCTGGTGATTGGAAGGATTCCCTACTATGTGTTGTAAAGGCCTTCGGGGATTGTGAAAGTCTAGTAGACAATGGAATTCATTGATAGTGAGAATTTATTGTGAGGTATGTATTAATTGGGAAAAAATGTCACAATTCCTCGGAGCCCATCATCAGGCGTGCTCGTCAAAGTAGAAAATATTTTTGAACGAAGCTAGGGGTTAATCTTGGGGCATGGTTGTCCTTCCGGCAAGAGGTTGGAAAAAAATGGCGGTGCTTTTCCGCTATACGTTTTGGGAGAGGTCAGCAAGTCGCCCTCTGCGGAAAAATACGATTGGCTTAATACCGGGCGTTGGGGATCGTCGGTGTAGGATGCTTCAAAGGAAAAGACTATCCTGCCGTCGGGGAGCAGGGTTAAAGCCCCGACGCGACGTTCATTCAAGATAAATATCCAGCACGCCCGTCATGCGAGTTCCTCTTCATCACTTTGGGATACGGTATCCGGCTGCCAGGCGGGTTTCTTGGTAT
>JACKFF010000034.1 GCA_020632595.1 Nitrospiraceae bacterium
AGAGTGATGGATCGCAATCGGAGCGCATTGGTCATCACCGATACCGAGCTGAACGTCATAGCGGCCGCCGCAATCATCGGACTTAACCGAAGGCCAAGCAGTGGATAAAAAGCACCGGCGGCCACCGGTACACCGATGGCATTGTAGAAAAAGGCAAAGAATAGATTCTGCCGGATGTTGCGCATCGTGACCTGGCTGAGCCGGCGGGCACGGGCAATGCCTCGAAGATCCCCTTCCATGGCCACATCTGTGCCCGTACCCATCGCCATGCCGACATGGGCCGGTGCATCATTGATATGAGAAATTGCCTCCTGTGTTTCCATTTTCATGGACTGTCTCTCAATTCTTTGAGGGAATAGGTTGCGAATTCTCGCTAGAAACACGATTCGTCTGTCCGGTTTCTTTTCTGGAATGAAGATTTTTGACATCTGTGTGCCAAACCCAAATCGTGTAAATGGCGGGAATGACGAAAAGAGTCAGGAGCATCGCTGAGGTCACTCCCCCAACCATGGGGGCCGCCAGTCGCTTCATGACATCCGCACCGGTCCCGGTGGCCCACATGACCGGAACGAGTCCCAGAATGTTGGCCAAGCCCGCCATGGCCATCGGACGGATACGTTCAACTGCTCCCTGCTGGACAGCTTCGATTAGGTCGTGTAAGGAATGCAGGCGATCGGCTTCCCGACGCCGTTTGACCGCCGAGTCGAGATAGGTCACCATCACCGCGCTGGTCTCCGCGGCGACGCCAGCTAGGGCAATGATCCCAACCCAGACGGCGATGCTCATGTTGTACTCCAGCCAGACCATATACCATATTGCACCGACCAGCGAGAGCGGTACGCCCAGCATGACCATGAGGGTTTTGGCCACGGAATGAAAGACGAAGTAAAACAGCACAAAAATAATGGCGATCGTCAATGGTACAAAAATGACCAGGCGTTTTTGCACGCGTTCCATAAATTCATATTGCCCTGACCAGGCTAATCGATAGCCCGGCGGCAACTCGATCTTTTCCTGTACAACCTGTTTCAACTCTTCCACGTAACTCCCGACATCCCGGCCGGTCATATCCACATATACATACCCGGTCAGCATGCCGTCTTCATCCCGGATCATCGGAGGGCCACTCACAAAGCGTAATGTGGCCAGTTGCGCCAATGGAACCTGGGCGCCGGTCGGGGTGTCCACCAACACCCGCCGAAGTTTTTCAGGGGTATCGCGAAGTTCCCGCAGATAGCGAACATTGATCGGATACCGTTCCCGACCCTCAATGGTGGTATCAATGTTTTCTCCCCCGATGGCGGATTCAATGATCCGGCCGACATCCATGACCGTGAGTCCGTAGCGGGCGATTTCTTCGCGTTGAATATCGAAATCCAAAAAATAGCCGCCAAAGACGCGTTCCGCATAGACGCTGCGTGTGCCAGGGACGTCCTTCAAAACCATTTCGAGATGTTTGCCGATTTGTTCAATTTGAGGAAGGTCCGCACCGAAAATTTTAATGCCGACGGGCGTGCGGACTCCGGTCGTCAACATATCCAAGCGGCCTTTGATCGGCATGGTCCAGGTATTGGTGACACCTGGAAATTGCAAGGTCCGATCCATTTCCTCTACGAGCCTGTCATACGTCATCCCTGGTCGCCATTGATCGTGTGATTTAAGGATTACGACGGTTTCCATCATGCTGAACGGCGCGGGGTCGGTTGACGTCTCCGCCGCCCGGCTTTCCCGAACACGCGCTCGACTTCGGGAAGGCTTTGAGTTTTGGTCCATTTGTTGGAGCAACATCGAGGCTTAATGTCACGGAAAGTCCTGGAAGAGTGGTCGGCATATAGAGAATGGTGCCTTCATACAGAGGCGGCATGAATTCGGATCCCATACGTTGAAAGGCTGGAAAGACGGTCGCTGTCAACAGAATCGCCAAAAGGATAACCCCCCAACGAACCCGTAATACCAGTCGTAAGACTGGGGCATACAGTTTCTGTAACCCGAGACTTACCGGATGCCGGCGTTCCGGGATGATCCGGCCACGCACCAGCATGGATAGCAATGCGGGAATGAGTGTAATCGCCAGGACGGCGCTCATGGCAATGGCCAGGTTTTTGGTAAAGGCCAGGGGTTTGAAGAGTCGGCCCTCCTGTCCTTCCAGCGTGAAGACCGGCATAAAGGCAATGGCAATCACCAGTAAGGAGGCAAAGAGAGCGGGACCCACCTCCTTGGCTGAATCAATCAAGACCTGGGTCCGGTCGCCTATCCGGCCGTCTTTGGCCCATTCTTCCAGCCGTTTATGGGCGTTATCCACCATCACAATGGCGGCATCGACCATATCCCCGATGGCCACGATGATGCCGCCGATGGACATGATATTCATGCCGATGCCCATCAGGTACATGGGGATGAACGCGATCAACACCGCAAGCGGTAGCGTGAGAATGGGCAGGAGTGCCGATCGCAGATGGAGCAAAAATCCGATGATGAGCACACTGACCACGATGAGTTCTTCCGTAAGATTTTCCGTGGCCGTCGCGATGGATTCCTGAATGAGTCCGCTCCGGTCGTAGGTGGTGACCACTTTGACGCCAGGGGGCATGGCTGGTTCCAATTCTTTGAGCTTGGCCTTGATCCGTTCGATGACGGTCATGGCATTTTCCCCAAATCGCATAATAACAATGGCCCCCACCACTTCCCCCCGACCATTCAGCTCGACCAGTCCTCGCCGCATATCGGGACCCAGGCTAACGGTGGCCACATCACGCAACAGAATAGGGGTTCCTTTGGGATTGACTCCCACGGCGATCTGTTCAATGTCGTCAACCGAGGTGATGTACCCTCGTCCCCGAATCATGTATTCCACACCGGAATATTCCACAACTCGGCCCCCGACATCTTCATTGCTGAACCTGATGGTTTCAATAATATGGGGCAGTGAGAGATCGTAGGCCAGAACTTTGGTTGGATCCAGATTGACCTGGTATTGGCGGACGAAGCCGCCCACGCTGGCCACCTCGGCCACACCGTCCACGGCCAGAAGCCAATAACGCAGGTACCAGTCCTGAAACGATCGTAGCGTTTCCAAATCCTGCTGGCCCGTTTCATCGATCAACGCATATTCAAACACCCAGCCGACGGCCGTGGCATCAGGACCCAATTGAGGGGTGACGCCATCCGGAAGTTTACCTGCGAGTTGATTCATGTATTCCAAAACACGGCTTCGGGCCCAGTAAATATCTGTGCCGTCTTTGAATAAGACATACACATACGAGAAGCCAAAGTCAGAGATGCCTCTCACGACGGTGACCTTGGGAGCGGATAGGAGAGCGGTGACAATGGGATAGGTGATCTGATCCTCGACCAGATCCGGTGAACGGCCGGGCCACTTGGTATAGATAATGACTTGCGTATCGGATAGATCCGGAACCGCATCGACAGGTACCTGATTCATAGCCCAGAGGCCGGCGGAAGCCAATCCGAAAAGAATCAGAAAGACAATAAAACGATTCCGGGCGCTGAATTCAATAATCTGACCGACCATGCTCACCAATTACGTTAATGTTTCATGCCTACCATGCCCCGCACGGCGGATTTTAATTGGCTTTCGGAATCAATTAGGAAGTTAGCGGAGGTCACGATGTGGTCTCCTTCTTTGACACCCTCCAGAACTTCAACCCAATCATCCGTTTGTACGCCAAGCGTGACATTTCGCCATTCCAGTGTGCCTCCTCCATGGTGAATAAATACAATCTGTCGTTCCCCCGTTTTCAGCACGGCATCGCGGGGGATAGCCAACTGGGTACCTAAGGGAACGGTAAGGTTGACGTTGGCATACATCCCGGGCTTGAGTGTTTCTTGGGGATTCTTCACCTCAAATCGTACCTTGGCGGTCCGGGTTTGAGGATCAAGGGTGGGATAAATAAATCCTACGGTGCCGGTTAGCTGGGTCTCGGGATCGTAGGAGAGGGTCACCTTGGCCTGCTGCCCCACATGAATCAGGGATAATTCATATTCGAAAATATCCGCCATGATCCAGATTTGCGACAAATTGGCAATCAAGTAGAGTTCGGTGCCGGGGGTCACATGTGTGCCGGCGCGGGCCTCCATCTTGAGGACGGTTCCTGTGATAGGGGAGTGAATGGGCAATGTTCGCAACACTGTCCCGGTTCGTTCAAGATCGTGAATGTGATCTTCCGTAATGTCCCAGAATTGAAATCGTCGGCGTGTAGCCTCGAGCAGATTCTTCGCCCCTCGGGCAACTTCCTGAAATTCGCTTTCGCCCAGGTCTCGAATCCCTTGAAGGGCCAACAAGTATTCCTCTTGCGTCGCGACAAGGTCTGGACTATAAATTGTGAAAAGGATCTGGTGCTGTTTGACATGATCCCCGATGGCGCTGACTCGCAAATCCTCAATCCATCCCTCGAATTTGATATTCACCCGGGCCAAGCGGCGTTCGTCGATTTCAACCCGTCCCACGGTACGAATGGTTCTAGCCAGAGGATGACGGGTTGCCTCCTCAAACCGCACGCCGATGGTTTGCAGTCGCTCCGGGGCAATGGTGACCATATTGGTTATGGGCATTCCTGGTGAGTCCGGAGCGAGTCCCAATTCCTGCGCCTCTTTTTCGCCTACTCCCTTGTCAGGTTGCGCCTGAGACATGTGGGTCACGGATGTTTGTGGGCTCTCCACAGGGGGATGTGGCGGTTCTTGGTATAAAAACCAGGAGGTTCCGACAACGACTCCAAGAAGGATTGCACTGATTCCGAGTATGCGAGGCCAATGGTTCATGGTCGCTCCATCCGAGAGGACTCGTGGTGCGTTGGGGAGTGGGCGGGATGTACGTGTCCATGCTCTTCCGGGATCACTGAATCCTGAGAGTCGGCGAGTGGTCCTCCGGTCAGTTCTTCCAACCTCGCAACAGCTTTTTCGTGTTCGACCATCTCCCCATGAAGCTCTAACTCGTTTTCCTGAAGAGTCAGCAAATTATTCAGGAGAGTGAGAAAGTCCACTTTGTCCACGCTATACCCCGCCTGGGCCGATTGGAGGGCAAGGGTTGCCTGGGGAATAATGGCTTCCCCGACAATTTTGACGAGTCGCGTCGCTCGTTGAGCGCGTTCAAATGCGTCTTTCACCTGAAACAACAGTTCTTGCCGGGTGGCTGTGAGATCCTCGCGCGCCCGCGCGAGATCTGCGACGGCTTGGTTGACACCTTCCCGCTGTTTCGTTTGATAAAACAGGGGAATCTGTATCCCAAACATGATCTGGTAGCCGTTCTCGTTTATTCGTTCGTTGCGGGTGCCCAATGCGCTGAGGTTGAAGTCCGGAAAATATTCTTTTCTGGCGAGAGAGACCGACTCCTCCCCTTGTGCGACACTTTTAGCCGAAGCCAGGAGAAGAGGTGAGAAGGCTTCTGCCCGCTTGGCCAGTTCAGGGAGATCCTGCTGTATCGGTGTAAGGTGAATGTTTTCCGGTGTTCCAAGTGGTCCGATCGGTGGGCGGTTCAGTATTCGATTTATCTCGGCATGCAGACTTTCTTTTTTTTGTTCCAGCACCGCCAGCCGATCGAGCACTCGTGAGAGTTCCACCTGAGCGCGAAACACATCCTGCTGTGCCGTCTTGCCGACACTATACCGGGCATTGGCGGTCTTCTCGAATTGCATGAGAAGTCGTTTGTTCTTTTCGACGATTTCGATGCCTTTATGAATAAAATGAAGGTCCCAATAATGTTGCTTCAGGCGGGAAATGACATTGAGCCGGGTGGCGTAGTACATCTGCTCAATCCGATCGGCATGGCGAGCGGCCACTTCTCCCTTGATGCCAAGTTTTCCCGGGAAAGGGAATTTCTGACTGAATCCGTAGACCGGGCCCTCCAGCGGTTCCATCATGGGCATGCGTTGATATCCCAGGAGCATCTGTGGGTCAGGAAGGGTTTGAACCTGAGGAACGATGGCTTGCGAAGACTCCCACCGTCGTCTGGCTGCTTGAATGTCCGGATTGTGTTGTAGAGCTTCTTCCATAAGTTCTTGAAGATTTAGCGAATAGGTGGATGCGGAGGCAGCCCAGGACGAAAATCCTGGCAGGAACAGCAGGCTATTCCATACAAAAATGAGAAGAAGGAAACGCAAACGACAATGTGAAAATGAGTTCATGACAGGCCCTCGTGTGACCAGGGGTAATCAAACAATTAATCGTCCGGAACTCCGAATGATTTACGGATCCGTACGACGCCCGTTCAGTTAAGAGGAACTCAATTCAACAAAGCAGAGTACAACAGGAAAGGGGGCGGATAAGAAGAATTGGAAGGAATGGTTGAAGTAAATAGCCTGTGTGGCGTGATGTGATTGAGTGGATTGACAACGCGGAACCCTGTGTCAATTAACAGAGGAGAATTCCCATCCTTCCCGGCCTCTGAAGAGCTTTTGAGTTGGTCGGGGCAGATTTCTTGGGGAATCTGGGAGGAGTGGGGAGAAGGGTCCGATGAGCTTTGGGCATGAGCCGGAGTGTCCCCCATCGGGCAAGAAGCCCCAACGACTCCGCACACCATAAAGGCTATGAGAAGGAATACCGTTAACGGTAATGGGATTTTTAGTGACACGAATGTTTTTATCCGGAAATTCTGATCTTTAAACTGCCTAAAATCTTTTCTTTTTACTTTACATGGATTGCCAGTATGAGTCCAGAGATCTTTATTGATTTCAACGGGTGAGAAGAGTGTCTGTTCTTACATGTCGGATCTCAAAAGAAGGGTCTGAAGTATTGCGGATATTCTAAGGACGCTCCGTGTTGATCCTTGGTAACGATCCGCAGTGGGTTTCTTGGAAAGATTGTCTTTTTTAGGGTATGGCTGCAGTGGTCGAATAGGTCTCAGGAATCCATGAAAGATATGCCACACGAAAGGGGCCTGGAGAAGGCAGCTACCTCATGGACTTCCATGGTAAGATAAAAAGAAAGTATTGAAGAAACGAACGCCGAGATAAGAGTGGAATGTTGGGGATGTTGAAGAAAAGGCATATGGTGCTTGTCGCGGTCATT
>JACKFF010000035.1 GCA_020632595.1 Nitrospiraceae bacterium
TTCATTCGCGTGCCGAAGCACTGGCGGCTTCTCTTGCAGAGAAGCTTCACTATTGTGGGGTCATGGCCGTGGAGTTCTTTTTTCTGGCTGACCAGACGTTGCTCATCAACGAAATTTCGCCCAGACCCCACAACAGCGGACACTTTACGTGGGGGGGGTGCGTGACTTCTCAATTCGAGCAGCATCTTCGGGCTATTTGCGGCCTACCTCTGGGGGACCCTTCCCTTCTTCAGCCCGTCCTGATGGTGAATCTCCTTGGAGATCTCTGGCAACACGGCAACCCGCATTGGGAACACCTCTTGATGAATCCCTATGTCCGTCTCCATCTTTACGGCAAGGAGCATCCCAGACCTGGGCGCAAGATGGGACATTTCCTCTACTTCGGGGACCAGCATCAGGATGCCCTCTATCAATCTCACGAGCTGTTACGAAAGCTTTGCCTGGATCGGCCCTCCCCTCAACCGGCTACCAAAGATGTTCAGGAGACTAACTCACAAATCTTTCAAAGTCAGACAGAGTGAGAGAGAAAAAATTATCTACTTGTCTCCATCCCTCCAACTTCAACACCCATGAAAAACATAGAATGTTCCTTCAATATCGAACCCACTCCGAGCCACCCCCTTTTCCCTGGAACCTCTGTCGGCAGGCCTTTTCCCTACAATTCCTGATCTCGGCCATACCTCCTCACCACTCGCGAGAGCATTCCAAAGAGTCCAGTGAAAGTCTTTTGGATTCGCTTTTTCAACTAACTATTTTATCTATCCCCGCACATGAGAACGTTTCCGATCACGCTCTACCCCTTTCTCTCCATGAGATTCGATCCTCCATGTTATCAAAGAATTTAAAATAAGATTCACCACTCTTGTCATCGAAAAAACCTTTCTCGTCCCCATGGCCACCCCTCTCTTGTCTAAGGATTGCTCCATTTCCTTGACCTCCCTCGGACTTCAGGGTGTAGACTAAAGAGAACAGTTCTCCTTCCCTATGAACACAAGGAGGAATTCCAGGATCTCACATGATAGGACTACCTTTAGCCACACTGAAGTCAAAATTCTTGAATATGGCTTACGATGGATCCACAAGGCTGGCGACTCATTGACCGACAAACTCGCTTATCTTCTGTCTGACCCCAGTGTGAGCATCAACACTTTTTTACAAGCAGTCGGATGCAGATCCTTCAAAAGCAACATGATTCCTTACTTAACATCCGTCATTGCGGATATTGGTGCTCATGGTCGAATAGTACATTCATTCAAAGATCATTGGCCGGACCTTTCCTACGTCCTCCCCCCTCCCCTGGAACCTTGGGAATCCGCCAGAATTATTGAGACGTTTCTCGAAGTATTTTCTGAGCTAGCAGAGGATGCGTGGAGTCCGATTCTGGAACAGACCTGGCGAACGGCTCTATTGGCTATGCTCAGAACCCGCTCAATAACCAACCATATTTGGCCCTGCTCAAAAAACTATACAGCCAGTCTGGTTTTCTCCTGAATGCCACACATACACAGAAAAAAGGAACGCTCGTCGTTTTGAACATGGTAATAAGAACAATCCAAGCTTCCAGATGCAGACGTCAATCGTGATACCCAAGGCATAGTTATGACCGATTTACTGGCAGCGCGATCCCTGATGGCTATGTCCCTAGGGTTTCACATTATCTTTGCCGTCGTGGGTATGGCCATGCCTCTTCTTATGGTGTTGGCAGAATGGCGCTGGCTAAAAACGGGCAAGGAGGTGTACCTGGACATTGCGAAGCGTTGGGCAAAAGGTACGGCCATTTTCTTTGCTATTGGGGCCGTCACCGGCACCGTCTTGTCCTTTCAGCTCGGTCTTCTCTGGCCCGGGTTCATGAAATGGGCCGGGCCCATTATCGGACCGGCATTCGCGATAGAGGGGTTTGCTTTCTTTACGGAAGCGATTTTTCTGGGGATCTACCTGTATGGCTGGAGAAAAATTAGTACCCATGCTCATCTCACAGCAGGAATAATCGTGGCAATCAGTGGAATCACTTCCGGGGTAGTGGTCGTCATAGCCAATGGTTGGATGAATACCCCGCGAGGATTCATGATGATTCACGGCAACCCATCCAATATTAACCCGTTTGCCGCGTTATTGAACCCCTCGGGTTTGCTCCAAGCCCCTCACATGATCCTGGCCGCCTTTGCCGCCACCGGTTTTGCGGTAGCCGGCATTCATGCTTTCCTGCTTTTCCGCCAACCCGGCAATCCCTTTCACCAAGCAGCCTTAACGATCGCCTTTCTGGTCGGGGGCATTAGCGCCATTCTTCAACCGATCAGCGGAGATTTTTTGGCCAAGCAGGTCGCGGCATATCAACCATTAAAACTGGCGGTATTTGAGGCTCAGGTCGAGACTCAACAAGGCGCACCTTTTCGAATCGGCGGCCTTTGGAATTCGGAGAAAGAAGCATTTGATTATACAATTGAAATCCCATACGCCTTGAGCTTGATGTTAACCATGGACCCTCACGGGCAGGTGATCGGTCTCAAAGAGTTTGCCAAAGAATACTGGCCCCCGATTAGTGTCACCCGTACGGCATTTCAAATCATGGTTTTCATTGGCTTGCTTATGATGTGCCTGGCCTTATGGGGCTTGTGGCTTGCAATCACAAAACAGACTCTCTTTCAGTCTCGGGCGTTCCTTCGTTCGCTGGCTTACGGAATTCCATTAGGCTTTGTAGCCATCGAAACAGGATGGGTGTCCACCGAGGTGGGCAGACAACCCTGGGTCATCGTGGGATATCTCAAAACTGCCGATGCCCTTACGCCGATGCCCGGATTGGTCTTCCCGTTGATGGTTTTTGCGGGTCTGTATGTCTTTTTGACCTGCATTGTCATCTGGCTCATGTGGCGGCATGTCTTAGCCACACCCAGTCAATTTGAAATACATTCTCCAACCGAAAAACAGGAGCTGGCCTAATGGGCCTCGAAACGATACTCGGCATGGCGTTACTCCTCTCACTCACTTGCTACGCCTTGTTAGGTGGCGCGGATTTCGGCGCCGGCGTGTGGCATCTACTCGCCAAAGGCTCTTCACGAAAGGCTCAACACCGGTTGATTGGCGAGGCCATCGGACCCATTTGGGAGGCTAACCATGTCTGGCTAATTTTGATCGTGACGATTTTATTCACGGCCTTTCCCGCAGCCTATGTGCAAATGGCCACTACCCTGCACATTCCACTGACACTATTGGTCATCGGCATCGTCCTACGAGGAGCGGCGTTTGCCTTCCGTCACTATGACATCGAAGACGACGACATTCATCTCCGTTGGGACCAACTATTTGCCGTTTCAAGCCTTATGAGTCCCCTCCTGTTGGGAGTGATCATAGGCGCAATCACCGCTGGGGCGTTCCCGGCAAACCCCGACACCTTTTTCGAAGGCTATATCTCAGCCTGGGTTCAGCCATTCGCGTTAAGTATGGGGCTGCTCACGTTGTTGCTGTTCGCATACTTGGCAGCAGCCTATCTTCTTCTAGAAACCTCAAACCCTGACTTACGGGAAATATTTCGTAAACGGGCGATTGTGGCCGCCCTGCTGACCGGTCTGCTGGAAGAAGGCGTGTTATTCCTGGGACAATCTGGAGCACCACGACTCTGGGGAGAACTGACAACCAGCCAATGGGGCAGGATGATTCAACTTGGTGTGGGCGGGTTGATGATTGTCGCTGTGACCTTGTTCATCGCACGGCGCTACTGGTGGGCTCGAACATGCGTCATCCTTCAAGTGACCCTTACCATCTGGGCCTGGGGTCTGGCTCAATTTCCGTATTTAATTCCCCCCTATCTAACGATCTTTAATGCCTCCGCACCAGCAATCACACTTCAAGTTATCGCCTGGGCACTATTCCTGGGAACCATTCTTCTCTTCCCTTGCCTTTTTTATCTCTACCACGTCTTTAAAAGACCGGCATTATTCCGGGACCAGAACTGAAAACCTAGACTCAGGTTGCAGGTTGATATGTTGTCCTCGGCCCTGAGGAATACCCCGCGGCAACCTTTCAACAGAACTCGGGCCTGGCAGACCATGCGATTGCTTGCAGACAAGTTCGTCGCGTATCAGCCTTCTCTGTAAAGAGATGAATTCCATCCACCCTTCCTTCTAGCCTCGGGCGATGATTGCTTCGTCGTGACTTGAAGTTTGCAGGCACAGGCCCGTTCTACATATCCCTTGTCCCAGAGTACCCTCAAAGAATTTCCTCCTTAGACTTTCATGAAAGGGGCAGGCGTTCCTAAAGATATCCATCATTCAAATTTTGGATGATATAGAGAAAATTTATGTATTTGCTTATACCTCAAATTTAATTATTTAATGAGACATGAGAAGCAATCATCCTATAACCCATCAGCCAACAGGATGGAATCCCATCCCTTTAACTAGGAGGATACAGCCATGAACACCCCTTACACTCCATTAAAATTTTTCAGCATTACCCTTAGTTTGGCCATCGCAGGGTTATTGGCCCTTCCCCTCTCAGAATCCGGCTGGATGATGGCTGCGAAAAACCACAGGGGTCCAGTGGAAGAGGAAATCGACTGGACCTTGTCCAGCAGGGAGAACACAGCCGAGAACGAGGTCGATTGGACATTAGCCAAGACCGAGTCCGAAGAAGACGAAACCGATTGGACTTTGGCCTAAAGTGGTTGAACAATGATCAGTGGAGGGCGGGCTTAACGAGTCCGCCTTCCCACTCAATCTGTCCTCCCAATAATGGCCCTGTGAACAATGTCCCACATACCATCCACTGCCAACCCACACCACGAGAGGAGAAAAACCCATGAATGCTGAACAGTTCCCTACACCGACCTTGAGAGGACAAAACAGGAGTCAAGCACTCTTCCGTCTGGTCTCTTGCACGTTCATGTTCATGCTCGTATTCGGTTGTACGCACTCACCTCCAGAAAAGTTACGCACTCATTTTACGACGGTCCCGGATGCTGAAACGGTTTTTCGCACCGCATTCTTTCCTAATGACGCAGGGCGCATTCCCTTGGTGATGGCCATCGTGCTGGACCAAGACTCCCATAATTCGCCGCTACCCCTCACCGAAGACAATTGGCTTCAATTTGCCTCGAAGATCAAAGAACCACTCCAGGATCAGCTTCCTGTGGCTGTTGACAGGGCTATTCAAGTCGAAAAGATACCAAGCAGGGATGACCTAGGCCTAGTTCACAACGGACACACGAACTCTCATCTAGAAGGAATCCTACTCGTTATTCCTTCGAGTGTTGAAGTTCGCGGCCCCGCCCGCCTGGACATCATGCCGGAAGTCGGTGCTCTCAACGGGTCCTTGATCGAAAATCATGCCCTAGTGGAAATCGGCATCTTGAACCCGGCATTGGATAAGCTGGTGATCGCCGGGAAAGGTTCATCCTTTGCCACACTGGAACAACTCGATGTCCCATTGGCCTCCAATAGATATCCCAGAGTCAGAGGGTCGGCAATGACGTCTCCCATTTTTCCAGGTGAGGAAAAGGCACTGGAGACCCTAAGACATGTCGCCCTGCATGAGGCATTGGCAAAGGCCATTCTCGATTTTTCAGAAAACTGGCCCAAACAACCGCTTGGCAATCCCCTTCAACCGGTACGTCAAGCACCAACACCATCGTAAACACATCAACTGAACCATGGTGTCCCAGATGCATCTGACCGGCCATCATCGAGGACACGTCCAGGAAAGGGGAAGGTCGACACCGAATACATCACAAAGCCTCCTTCCCCTTTCCTTAGACATCAAATGGGTTTTCTGACTCAGAAAGGAGCGGAACATGCGAAAATTCTGGTTTGTGATAATAGGTGCCCTCTGCCTGTTTGGCTTCACCACGTTATTAGGGTTTTCAGAACACCCGCGTGTTTCTTTAGATGCCCAGGGTAACACACTCACAACGTCGGAGACGCTTCCCATTCAGCCCTGGACCAGCAAAGACCTCATGGAAATGGCTGCCATTTACGATCAACAAGCGGATGAACTTCAGGCGGAAGCCGTGAGAATCGAGCAAGAAGCCACCACCCTTGCATTGAGGCCCTATATGGATCCTAAGGGGTTTCGTCGAAACAGCCTGATGCTCGTAGCAACCGCACGATGGAAAGCGGCCAAGGAAATGAGGGAACTGGCTGTCATGCACCGGGCGGAGGGAGAACGCCTGCTCGCCTTGGAGAAACAAGAAGGGGGTTAAAAAAGAGTGCCCGTTGCTCATCGGATGGTTGCCGATGCAACTTCCCGAACGGACCCCTGGTGCGAGTATAAAATACCCACAAACCCTAACCGCCGCAACGGTGTGGGTCATTTTGAATGAAAAATTTTTGTCTGGGCAGAATCCACGATAGCCAAGACCCCGGGGTGCTTTAGGCGACGCTCAATGGAAATAGCATAAAACTGCTCATGGATGTCGGGCATATTTCCAAGCCGCGAGACCATGTATTGCCGCTGAATCTCCTTGGCAACGACAGATGAACCAGGAAAAATGCCTTTTCCAGCCTGTCCAAAGGCCTTCATCGTGGCACCGTCTTCAAACTCACCCACCACTTTTGGAAGAATTCCGTGGCGTGAAAACCATTCATCCATTCGGCGTCTCAACATAGAATTCGCGGTGGGCAATAAAAATGGGGATCCGTT
>JACKFF010000036.1 GCA_020632595.1 Nitrospiraceae bacterium
TGAAGCCCGGTACTACGATGCGGTCCTCGGCCGGTTTATCTCGGCCGATACCCTTGTGCCCAATCCGGCTAATCCTCAAGCGTTCAACCGATACACTTACGGCAACAATAATCCCATTCTGTATAACGATCCCACCGGGCACTTTGGATTCAAATCTATCAAGAAAGGGTTTAAAAAAGCCTCGAACTTTCTCAAAGATAAACTTGGCCCTGTGGGGTTTGTCCTAGCTGCTGTAACTATCCAAACTTGGGAACCATTTACAGGAACTGCTCTCTTAACCCAATCAAAGGGAGGCCGCTATGTCCTAGCTGGAGAAATAATTGTTGCAAGTGCTGTGGCAACTTGGTATTGCGGGGGTTGTGGGGCAGGGGTAGGTGCACTTGTTGGCTCAACAACCACTGGGGCATTTGGTGGATATAGTGCCGCCCAAAATGGTGGTGATATTAGCAAAGGTGTTCTCTTTGGCACTGCTACTGGTGCTATCACAGGAGCCTTGAATGGCTGGGCAACGGGCACATTTAACTTTTCTGGCTCTCCGACTTTTTGGCAAGGCGTTGGAATTTTTGGCGCAAGAATTGGTGCTGGTGTAGTAGCAGGAGCCGCAGGAGGCTCTACAGTGGGCTATGCTGGAGGTGCCGGAGGTACAGATGAAATTCTCCATGGAGCCTTTCATGGTGCTATTGTTGGTGCAGCAATTACCGGGGCTTTCACAACTGTAGATGCCTTAGGAGGAATTGCATTGAAATATGGGGGAACCCCTCCAACATCACAAGGTGGGCAATTGGTAGCGGCCAGTAACTATGATTTTGGTCCTATGATTACAATTCTTGACGCCAAAGCGACCCAAGCATTGACCAGAAGCCCTTTATTTTCTAGCTTGGCGGTTTCAGGAGCGTCAGGATATGATGTACTCTCTAATGGCCAATTATCGAAAAAAGCAGGAGAAAAAGGGGGAAATATTAATTGTTCTATTGAATTTGGTGGTGATTCTGGATGTGGTTTTGGAAAACGGTAGGAATATAGATTAAAAGAATTACATTCTTCCAACAGATGACAAACAAAATGCTTGCCTTCTTTTCGAAGCGTCCGGTTGGAATAACAAAGGTTTTGGGGAATGGAATCTTGTTATTTATCGCTACTCTTTCTTTGATTGGATGTTCCACCCAACTACAGAGTTATTCCGAAAGAGGAGACATTCAATCTGTTCTGAAACTATTGGAACAGGGGGAAAGTATTTACGAAACAGATCCCATAGGTTCTACCGCTTTACACTACGCAGCTAGATCTGGACAAGTGCTCATTGCAAAAATTCTTCTTAGCAAGGGGGCACAGATAGACGCTAAAAACGACTATGAAGAAACCCCACTAAATCAGGCTGTGTATTTCTGTCATGAAAAAGTTGTTGCTTTTCTGATTGACAAAGGAGCCAATGTCCACAATAGATTTAAAACCAATAATGGACTTTGGTTGGCCCCTATTTTCAATGCTAGCGGAAATAATTGTGATCCTGTCATTCTTAAGGGTCTTCTCAATGCAGGTGCCAACCCTAACGAAACTGAACCGGGGTACGGATATAGTCCTCTTATGTTCTCCGCAGGTACCAAAAACCTTACAGTCAGTGAGATGTTACTCGCTGCTGGAGCAGACGTGAACCAACAAGCCAAGGATGGGACTACCGCATTAATTGTGGCCGCTAAAACTGGAAACAAGGAAGCTACTAGGCTTTTTTTAGAAGCTGGTGCTAATCCCACAATTAAAGCAATTGGGGAAAATGAGATATTACATAAAGATCTTCAGCCGTTGGACACAGCCTTATTGGTCGCTAAACGTTATGGTCATAATGACATTGTAAGCCTTCTTGAGGATGCTGAGAAAAATTGGAGGTAGATTCCCATAATTGCCGACTGTGGAAATCTTCTTCGTAATCTACCTGGCTGCGGATGCTCTGGCGATTACAGCGGTTCTATTTTTAACTGATGCAAAAAAAGACGGTCATTTTTAAAAAAGAAATGTTGCTTACTGGGCCTTCCGATGGGTCTACACCAAGATATTCGTATCGACCGCGATCACGCGCCACCTTTTTCGCTTGCCTGATCAATGAGCGCTGACACGGGGGCACAAGATAGTTGGCCACAATGATCCCCAAAAAATTGGCTTCACCCCATCAACGGATTACGCGGGGAGAGATGGGGAAAGCGGCTGAAAGGGGATGCGAACCAGGGCTCTTGTCAGGATATCTTGCCCTCCCCGCCGCTGATGACCTTACTTTTTTCTGGATCTGGCGCGTCTCACGGGCGTTGATTGGCCCGATCGTGGCAAAACACGAACTGCCCGTTGCAAATGACCGACACAATAGGCATGTAAACTTTTCCCTTCCCGCAACGCGGCCACGGTCAAGGCCTGATGGAGGCCCTTATCCACTCGCACGACGAATTTCCCGGAATACGAACCTTTGGGCGTACCTTTCGGAAGGGGTGCTTTGACAGTATTGGCCAGCGCCCAAGTTGGAGGGAGGATTTTTGTGGAACCACCTTCTAGTTTTCTATCTGAGAACCTGTATGGCTTCTGAGGCCTGTGTGGTCGACCGATGACGGTGTGGCCAGGGAAGGGAGTAGGATGAAGAAGGCGGTCTCTAGTTTTCCTCACCGGTCAAATCACGATGTGGCATTTCTTTTCTGCGGGGTTCATTGAGTGAGAAACTGGTCGGGATCGATCCCGCATTGTTTCAGAATGGCTCGAAGGGTGCCTTCAGGTATGTCCCCAGGATGATTGGGAATGGTCGTGTATCGATTCGTCACGGGATTGAACCAGATTTCGTGGCTTCCCGCTGCTTGCCGGTCGAAGGCAAAACCGAATTGTCTGAGCCGCCTGCAACAGTCCGGTAGCGAAATCCGGCAAGTCGGCCCATCAAGCATTCACGATAAGGGGATAATCAAAAATCTCGTGAGCGGGTGGAAGAGGGAGATCGCCCTCGCGTTCTTGCTTGGCTTCCAAAAGTTTTTTGGCGACGTCACGAGCAATTTCCAAAGTTTCTTGAATCGTCCGCCCCTGTGCCACAAGCCCTGGCAACTCATCGGAAGTGGCCAGGTACACACCCTCCGGTAATTTTTCGATATGCAGATTAATGATTCGTTCCATAGTCTTTACGATTCCGTTCTCAGGATTTCGCTTGAATCGATTTAGGCCTCACAGCTCGGTTCTGACTTCTTCATCATAACGAAGACCGTGGCCTGTGTCGACATGGAACAGGGTATCCCCGGTCAATGCCAGTGACAATGGAGATGGGGGACGCGTCAAAAAGACGGCCACCTCGGGCGGCAACACGACCACCACCTACATCGGCAAACTCTACGTCTGTGAGGGAGGAGGCTGTGCCAAATTGTTGTATGCAGGTGGCCAGCGCATCGCGATTAAACAGGTCAGTAGTGGGTCAATCAGTTATTTCCACCCCGATCATTTGGGGTCTACCAGCGTTCTCACCAATGGCAGCGGCACGAAGGAGGAAGACCTGGTCTACTATCCCTATGGGGAAACCTATACCAACACCGGCACCGCCAATGTCGCGTATAAATACACCGGCAAGGAACTGGATGACAGCACCGGCCTCTACTTCTACGAAGCCCGCTACTATGACGCGGCCTTGGGGAGGTTTATCTCTCCAGATACGATTGTGCCTGATCCAGGGAACCCACAGGATTTCAACCGGTATACCTACGCCAACAATAATCCCATTCTGTACAACGATCCCACTGGACACTTTGGGTTCAAATCTATCAAGAAAGGGTTTAAAAAAGTCTCGAACTTTCTCAAAGATAAACTTGGCCCCGTGGGGTTTGTCCTAGCTGCTGTCACAATTCAACGTTGGGACTTCATCACAGGGACAGCCTTTTTAACCCAATCTAAAGAAGGTCGCTATGTCTTAGCTGGAGAAATTATTGTGGCCACGGCAGTCGCGACCTACTATTGTGGCGGGTGTGGAGCTGCTCCATATTTACAAGGAGCGTTGGCAGGGGAACTAAGTTTGGGTACAACTGGCGGCCTCAGTGCCGCCAGAAATGGGGGTGATATCAGTAAGGGCGTGTTATTTGGTACTGCAACCGGGGCGGTCGTTGGTGCAATATCTGGGGGTACATTAGATAAATTTGGGGTTATTGAGCGCACCACTGGCTTGGTAAACCTTCCTACTTTGGGAATGTCTGGTCCCTTTGTTACAGGTACAGCCATTTCAGGGGGAATACTGAGTGCTGGACAAGGAGCAACCGAAGCTTATGCGGGAGGAACAGGAAACTTACATGCGATTTTCAATGGAGCCTCAGCTGGTGCCATACGAGGAGCCATTAAATCTCCTTTTACTACCTATGCTAGTGGTTTATTTTTCAATGGGGATGGAACTAGCTTAGATTTATCTTGGCAGGCACCTGATGGACAAGGGCTAGGAGGAACCACGAATCTTGGAATTCCTATTGGAAGTACGTTGAAAGGAATAAAAAATTTCCTTGATGGCTCCCTTACAAAAGGGATCACAAATTCTATTATCACTGCTGGGGGTTCAGTTGCAGGGGCAGAAATTTTTCGTTAATTAGTCATGAGATCCATTTAGGCGAAAACTTTCCTCTATTTTCATTTGACAATGACGGACTGCCAAGTAAACCTGCTCATTAATTTTTAATCCATGCCCATCGAAAATCTCCGAAACTTTTAAGGGATTCTCCCATGTAGGAACCGAAAAAAGGGTGCCAGATTCTTTTGGAGATAACATTTGCCCATTATTTCGACTCTTTGGTGGGTAATGGCAGGGAACCTGGTGAATCACGGAAAGAGTGTCAAGATCAATAACACGAACAATCCCAGAATACTGAAATTGATAAGATTCCTTTTCTGGCTGAAGAGGTTGACGACTATAGACAGGGTAAAACTGCCAAAATATTGTGCGTAAATCGATAACTTTTCCTGTTCCCAGTTCCTGCTTGAGAAACATTATGTCGTCTTTGGGGAATCCGGCAGGCAGGGATGTAATATTTGAGAATCGCATTTGCTCCCTCATAAAATGGGAAACCTTACCCTTAAGCGCAAATGTCGGATCTTCAAGGGAGACTGTATTGGAAATATTTAATTTTTTCTGTGCATCGCTAAGATTGAGCTTGTGCATTGATGAAGGAAATGGAAAGATTCCGAAAGCAAACCACCAACCGAAGGGAGGTGTGGCGTAGTGAATTATGTAGAGATGAGAAGCATTCCTGAGATGATTAAGGTCATCCTTTGTTAAACGATTTTTGGCATTTCCCCCACCGCAGCCATAGACCGCTAATAGAAGAACCAAACATAACCCTATTTGCATTCTCACGATTGAATTGACAATCATATGTTTATGATAGAAATGTGAGATGAGAATTTGCCAGGCAATAGGACAACGTCCAGACTCAGGCCTTGGCTCGTTTTCTTTGGCTTCAATGTTCCCATAATGAACCGGCCCCCTGCAAACTTGGCCAGGCCCATTACCTGCAAGGACAAAGGAAAGAACAGGGAAGATTCACGGAGCAGTGGTAACCGGCGGGAGAGCGCCGAGATGGGAAAACCCGCCGAGATTGAGCAGCGGGGTGTCGGGTTGCAGATGAAAGTCCCCTTCTTCTGGAGAGATGAAATGTGGGGCTACGGTCACGTCTGATTGACCGGCCCTGGCTTGGGCTGATACCGGTTGGGGACCATCGAGGAGATAGCTCACTTCGTTGGCGTACAGATCGTTGAAGGCCAAGGTAGTTTTGCTCGTCGGGGCAAAGAGGAACGCGACTTTAGTCTGA
>JACKFF010000037.1 GCA_020632595.1 Nitrospiraceae bacterium
GAGCCGTTTTCACCACGTTCTTCTTTGTGGTTGTCTTCTTCAATGCAGGTTTTTTGGCAGACACACCTTTTGAAGAAGTCGGTTTGGCTTTCGTTGCCACAGTTTTTTTAGAACCAACCGTCTTTTTACCGGATGTGAGTTTTTGGGCAGCCTTCTGCTTTCCCAACGCGGTGCTGGCTTTTACCTGCTTTTTCGTTGCAGCGGATTTAAAAGTCACGGTCTTTTTTTTGGTTACAGATGGTTTCTTGGAAGAGGGTGTTGAAGCCAGGCGACTAACAGATTTCTTTTGAGCCATGCAGAGTCCTTTCTATGAACCGATAAAGAAGAGAAAAAATGAACCAACGGTTGGATCAAGAAAGAAATGATAGCCTTTCCATCAAGCTCCAGCAATACGCCAGGAGAGAACAGGCCGATATTAACAACTTCCCCAGAATGGATCTGTCAGCATAACTGCAAAAGCCTCTCGAACATTCAGGACATTCCGGTGAATTTTGAAGGCCAACTAAAAAGATTCATATCTTATAGAGCATTTATTAAAAATCCGCGTTTAACATCCTCTAAACACCTATGAAATTGTTCATCTCCTATTCCCATAAAAACAAAGCTACCCCTAGCCATTCGAAAACGTGCCTAGGGGCCCACGCATCCCGAGGTCGCCATTAGCTTCAGCAACTTAGCTCTGCTCTATTATGTCCAAGGGCAGTAGATCAAGGCTGCCCTTCTCCTCCAGCGAGCGCTAACTATTCGTGAGGAAACCTTGGGTGCAGAGCATCCCAATACAAAATCTTTAAGACAAAATTATGAAAATTTGGTGAAAATAAAGGAGAGTGAAAACATTTGAACACCCATGATCAGATAACAGGATGGTCAAAATGGCCTTTCAGCGCGGCCGCAGCAAGCGAGGGGACGAATCGTACTCTTGTACGTTGAGTCTCCGAGTGAAGCGAAAACTATACTGACGGCCATTTTCACCATCCAGGGAATGTTGAAAAAAGCCTACCAGCGGCGTTCTCGCCCTTGTGCCGTGCTCACGTAGTACTAAGGGTACGCTCCGCGCATCACAAGGACTGCGGCCTTGCTGGACAGACTTTTTGAACATTCCCTTAACTGCTAAGGGGAGACCCCGCTGGCCAGGACAATCTCGCAAATATGATCCAACCGTTCGATATGCTCATAGGCCGACCAGGGGTCTGATGCCATGGAGCACACTCCATGATTGGCCTGACCCACAATATCGTAAAGCCCGGCAGGATTTTTTTCGGTGACCCCTAATGCTTGCGCGGTGGCTTCACCCAGTTCCGGGCTAATCGCAGGAAGGGCTGGTACTGTTGGCCCGATACGAGTGTAGCGGTAGATTTCGGGAAAGTCTTTGCAGACTTTCTGGAGATCAAACCCTCGATAGATGGCTGCAACCACATGGGTTGGATGCACATGCACGACGGCACGCGTCCGATTCATGCCTCTGGTCAAGAGATAATGCATGTGCAGCTCACCGGAAGGATTGGTTCCGGGAGCCACCTGCAACTTCCCATCCACGAACTTAATCTTGACCATATGCTCAGGATGGACAATGGTCTTTCGCCAACCTGAGGGAGTGACGTACAGGTAGACGCTCCTCGCTCGTCTGAGGCTACAATTTCCATCACGGCTGGTAATCCACCCGCGCTCATAACACCGCCGTAACACATCGCCTATGGCTGTTATCATAGAATGGTGTCTCCTTCCTTGCTGTTGAAAAAGCCTTCATTTTTTCCGGTTACGTGAACCAACCTGTTTTGCTTTCCTCTTACCCTTTCACAGAGCGCATGTCTGCCTAGCATGAGATAGCCTCCGGTGAGCAGACAGAGGACATTCACTGTTTGAGGTAAGCCATGAAACATGTCATGAATGTGGGAACCGGAGTGAAGCGCTCCGAAACATGAGCCGAGGGAAATTCAATGCGCTACAAGCATTCCGGGTTCCGTCCCCACATCTCGGAGAACACAAATTCCCTCAACGGCTTACGAGACCGTGGAGCCCATTCGCGTTCACGAAGCGGGGCCGGGAGGATAGAGACATCTCCCTGGTACCCGATGGCGATCCCTGTTACGGCTTCATAGCCGTCAGGAAAGGCATAGCGCTCGCGAATGGTGTGAGGGAGAATCCCGGCCATCTGATGAACCGACAAGTTCATGGCTGTGGCCTGCATGACCAGATTTCCCACGGCCAAACCAACGTCATGATAGGCATGGCGGTTGACCTGTCCGTTATGATCAAAATGGAGTTTTGCGACCGTGAGCAGAAGGAGTGGAGCGCGTTTCGCCCAGATTTGATTTCCCTCCACCAGACAACTCAAAAGTTTCTGATGGCTTTCGGGGTACTCCCTTGTTGCAAGAATAAAGACCCAGGGCTGTTCGTTAAAACAGGAGGAAGCCCATCGTGCTGCTTCCAACAAGCTTTGGATTTTCTCTCGTTCTACCGGCTGATCGGCAAACGCTCTTGGACTCCAGCGACGACGTAACAGATCATGAATGTGAAATTGGACATCTGCTGGTTTTTCCATGATTTCTCCTGAAAGCCTATAGGCCAGTTCAATGATTCGGGCTTAGGGTAGACGCCACTGACCACATTCTTCTGGCTCCGGAATGCGCCAGGCGGGCTCCTCCACAGGGATTAATTTGAGCTTGTCAGGATGCGGACGCAATCCATACGAGAGATCGATATCAGAGCGGTCTGTGTAGTCTCCACATGGACAGCAATCTGATTCATCCGCATCAGCATACAATAGTTCCATAAATTCATGATCCCAGAAATACCGATCGGTCATGGTTTCGAAATCCACTAGCCCAAACCGGTATCCCCCCACCATGGTAAATGACACCGATTCATCATAAACCCGATCGTTGTGCCAGAGACAATAATTTTTGAGGCTTTCGTATAGGAGAAGCCAATGGTAGTCGGCCAATCGATAGACCATCGATGCCTCATGAGCAACCAGCAATTCCTCTAGGGTGATAAGGGCACTATAGGGAGTAAACAACATCCCCACGGCCGGATACCCCACTAACCAGGCGTCAGTGTCATTGTGAGATGCGACACGACGCACGGCTTGAAGTTCGTAGTCAATCGCCTGCTTCACAAACGGAATAAACACAGCATCGGGTTGAGTTCGAAAATACAGCATTGCTCGTGGTCCAAACAGGTAAACCCCGGCTAATTTTCGTGAAGGGCTTGAGTAACGAGGTCAGTAATGGCGTGCAATTGGAAGGGCTTATCGATGGTGTGTTGAGCCCCTAACCGACGAGCGAGGTCCAACAAATCCAGTTTGGCTCGCTCACTTCCGCCCGACATGGCAATAATTTTTACCTGAGGGAATTCACGCCGCAAATCCAGTATGGTTTCAAGCCCCTCTTTTTCGGGCATAAGAATATCTAAAATAATGAGATCCGCAGGGTGGTTGCGATATTCCTTGATACCTTCGACACCGTTTGAGGCACAGTCCACCGTATAGCCCTGGTTTTCCAAGGCTTGCTTCAACAGATCACAAACCTGCCGATCATCATCCACAACAAGAATGTTTGCCATAACTTTGTCTCTTTCCACGCCCCACTCCGGATGGTCACCTTCCTTTTCTCCAGGAAATGACACATTACGAACTGTGCGACCAACTTTTGATCCTTTAAAAAATAACGGTTTGGGCCAAACTGACAACTTCTCGACGATCAAACATGACACGAACACAATCCTATCCGCTTCTGGAATTCATGATTATTGAATAGCCATCCAGGAATGGCCTGCATCTCAGAGGGTTATTTTATGCCCCACCACAAACGAAGAAAACCGTGTCTTCCCCATTACTTATTTTCCCGGTCGCTTAGGACTCGGCTAACGATGAAGATGTTTTGTCGAGGACATGGCGAATAATCGGAACCAGGTCCCGGATCGCCAATGGCTTCATTAAATAGCCCTGAATACCCAACGCCTTCGCCCGCTCAGCGGAAATCACATGACTGAATCCTGTACACAAAATGATGGGGAGATCGGGGCGAATCCGCAGAAGCTCCCGGGATAACGCCTCACCGGTCAATCCCGGCATAGTCTGATCAGTAATCACGAGATCAAACCGATGAGGGTCTTGTCTAAATATCCTCAGAGCTTCGATGGAACTCGTGTGCACTTCCACGGTATACCCCAGTTGCGTGAGAAGTTCCTTCCCAAGACGCACAATCGTCTCTTCATCATCCACAAATAAAACGGATTCTTTCCCGGTCGGAATGGCTTTTTGATCATTCACAGGTTCTAAGACCTGGGTCGGAACGATCGGGAGATACACATCGATTTTCGTCCCCTTGTTCACGATACTATCAACGACAATGGCTCCTTTGTGACTCGTAATGATTCCATGCACCACGGCCATTCCCATCCCAGACCCCTCGCCAATCGGCTTGGTGGTAAAGAAAGGGTCAAACAACCGTTCAAGCACCTCAGGAGTCATGCCCGAACCGGTATCCTTCACCGTCAACCGAACATGCGGACCCATATGCAATCCCGAGATCGCTCCGGTGAGTTCCTCTGTCACCTCCACATCTTCCAGGGCGACCGTCAAAATCCCGCCGTGTTCCCGCATAGCATATTCAGCATTGGTGCATAGATTGATAATGATCTGATGCATTTGGGTCGGATCCGCTAGAATGGTGGCCTCCGTGTTCAATACTTGACGGATCTCAATGGTCGAGGGAATCGTGGATCGTAAAAGTTTGAGCGCTTCCCGGACGACCAGGTGGAAAGGTGTGGGCTTCTTCCCCTGACCCGCTTGACGACTAAAGGTCAAAATTTGAAGCACCAAGTGCTTGGCTCGATGACCCGCGGTCAGGACTTCTTGCAGATTGCGTTGAGTACGGCTTTCCTTTGGCACGGTGGCTAAGGCCAATTCGGTATAGCCCAAAATTGCCGTTAAAATATTATTGAAATCATGGGCAATGCCGCCGGCCAGTGTCCCAATGGCTTCCATGCGGCTTGATTGTCGAAACTGGCGCTCGGATTTCGTCAGAGCCTCTTCCACGCGCTTCCGCTCAGTAATATCCTCCGCCACCCCCGCCAGACTCAGTAAATCCCCATTGGCCTTTCGAATAGGAACCGTCTGTATTCGCACCCACCGCATGGAGTTATCCGGTCTCACAATCCGGCATTCTCCTTGAACCCCCTTCACCTCCGGTGCAAATTGGTGTGCGTGAAATCGTGGTTGATCGTGATGATGAATCGCATTCCAAAGACTTCGGGGATCTTCAAAAAGGCTGGCACAGCTGCGGCCCCAGACTGTTTCATATTGAGGGCTGATATACCAAACCTCTGACTGGTCAGGGGCAAAGACCCAAAACACTTCTTTAATATGGCCCACAAGTTGCCGAAATCGTTCATCCCGCTCTGCCAGCGCGATCTCCAGTTCCTTTGTGTATTCCGTCAGTTGGTCACGGAACGTTCGACGGAGAGTACTCAGCAATTCCGTTATGGACCCATCCCGTTTAAGATAAGCATCGGCGCTCTCACCAATGACATCTTTGGCTGAATCCAAACTAGCAAAGGCCGGACTCAGGATCATCTGAATCTGAGCATTTTTCGCCTTGAGAAGAGAAAGCAATGAGACTTCGGAAACATCCGGCGCCTGCACATCGACCACTGCGACTGCAAAGCTTTCACATCTCGCATATTCCGAAGCTTCCGCGGCCGTCCTGGCCCCAACCACCTGATAGCCTTCATCCCCTAAGACATTGACAAGCGATGCCAATTGGTCAGGACGGTCTTG
>JACKFF010000038.1 GCA_020632595.1 Nitrospiraceae bacterium
CTGGTCCCCGGATTCAAGTTAGCCCAACAGTCTTATGCCCTCCCCAAGGCCTCTACCGCCACGAAAACCCCGACGCCGGTCATGCAAACGCCTCTCTCGATTCAAGTCGTTTCTCCGCAGATCCTCAAAGATCAGCAAGCCATTCAACTGATCGACGGAGTCAAAAACGTCAGCGGCGTGCTTCAGGGCAATTCGCAAGGAGGCTTTGCAGAGGAATTCATTATTCGGGGATTTAACACCAATTTTGCTAATTATGTAGACGGACTCCGATTGCCAGCCAGTCGCCTTCCGACGGCATTAGCCGATCGAATCGAGGTCCTGAAAGGTGCGGCAGCCAATCTTTATGGCCGCATTGAACCGGGTGGGATGATCAATATGGTGCTGAAACGTCCACAGACGACACCCGGCTATAGCCTCCAGCAACAGTTCGGGTCCTATGAGCTGTATCGCACCACGGCAGATGCCACCGGTCCCCTCACCATGGACAAATCGCTTCAATACCGGTTCAACCTGGAATATTTGAACGCCCAATCATTCCGTGATTTCGTATCGACCGAGCGTATCTTGGTCTCCCCATCGCTGCGCTGGGAGTTGAGCGACGACACTCGAATCGATGTGGATTACTTTTATTCGGATGAAGATACCGTCAACGATTGGATCGGTGTTCCGGCCATCGGCAATCGTCCAGCCAACACGCCTATCTCACGGTTCCTTGGGGAACCCTCTCTTGATACCAGCAACACTAAACTGTCGCATTTGGGCACCACGGTGACCCACCGCTTGACCGAGGGATGGGACGTCAAAGGACGGTTCGTCTGGTTAAACCGCGACGTCGTAGATCGTGTCACCTCGGGCAACGCCCTGAATGAGACGACGGGTGTTCTCTCTCGAGACTTTTTCGGCAGCCAGGCCAATAGTAATACCTACTATGGAACCATTGATCTCACCGGTCGGTTTTCCTCTTGGAATGTGACACATCACATCTTAATTGGGTGGGATATTTACAGCAATCATAACGAGGTGACCGCACTCAGCACGGCTTCCAGTCCCATCAATATCTTTAACCCCAGCTACGGCACGTCCGGGATCAATCTCTCGACGGCTCAGAATAATTTTTTCCTGAACCAAAGCCTCGATTGGACCGGCGTGTATTTTCAGGATCACATCACACTTTGGGATCATCTGCATATCCTCGGAGGCGGTCGTTACGACTGGGCCACCTTCGGATTGGGTCTGGCATTCGGAACAGACCAGTCCCTGGCGGATGCCCGAGCCGCACACAGCGACGTCGAGAATAAACGGTTTAGTCCGCGTGTCGGCGTGCTGTACCAACCATGGGAATGGCTATCAGTCTTCGGTAATTATACGGAATCCCTCGGAGCAGCCAATAACGGCTTTTCGGCAAGCGGGAAACAATTTGATCCACAGGTCGGGAAACAATATGAAGCCGGCATCAAGGCGGAACTCTTTGACCGACGATTGACGTCATCCGTGGCCTTTTTTCATCTGACGAAAGACAACCTTTTGGTTCCCATCGCAGGTTCACCCTTTTCGAGGGCGATCGGCGAGGCACGCAGTCGCGGGGTCGAGGTCGACATGGCAGGACAGATTACAGACGCCCTCAGCCTCATCGCCACATATGCCTACACCGATGCAGAAATTACCAAAGGCGAGAATAAGGGCAACCGCCTGTTCAATGCCGCCAAACATATGGGGAGCGTTTGGACAAAATACGATATTCAGCACGGCCCTCTGACGGGGCTGGCCGTCGGAGCCGGCATCTACCTGTACTCGAAACGGCAAGGCGATGCCGCCAATACCTTTGCATTACCGGGTTATGGCCGGGTCGACACGATGGTCCAGTATCAATTTCCATTGTTGGAGACCCAAATGGCCTTACAGTTCAATATCATGAACCTGTTGGATAAGGAATACTATGAATCAACGATCAACGATCGATTCACGATCACTCCCGGTGCTCCACGGACGTTTATCGGCTCACTACGGATTGTGTATTAAGTGAGCTCTCACGACCTGTGAGGAGTATCTTTCGTAGATATCAAGGTGACTGGAGCACTCCCCAAAAACGGCGAGTGCTCTGGTTCACCATCCATTTCTGGCTCGGCTGGGTTCCCGGAGTGGTCTTTTCGCTCATCGGATTGACGGGAAGCCTGTTGGTATTCTGGCCGGAATTGGATGTCTGGATGAATCCGGAACTGAGGACGGTCGACTCACAGATGGCCGGAGAAAACGATGTCCGTTCACTTGATGACATCGTGGCTGCAGCCGAATCGGTCATTCCACCGGACGGAACGCCATACGCATTAGTCTTTCCTCGCTTCCCGGACACCACGTTTGCTGTCACATACGGTCGCCCTGCGCCTAACCCAGAACAACAGGAGTGGCACGAAATTTTCGTCAACCCCTATACGGCGCATGTTCAAGGGCAACGGCTCATGTTGGATCTGGAACGGCCGTGGCGCGGAAGCTTCTGGAAATTCATTTTCTGCTTGCACTACACCCTCGCCTTTGGGGAAAAAGGAGCCACATTCGTGGGCCTCTTGGCTCTTGTGTTACCCGTGCTGCTAGGAACGGGACTCATTCTGTGGTGGCCGACCCGAGGATCAGTCAATTATGCCTTCGCCATCACTCAAAAGGTCAGCCGGCATCGGCGGGTGTATGACCTCCACAGAACCTTAGGCTTGTACTCGTCCGGCCTACTGCTGATCTCAGTGGTCACCGGTCTTTACCTGGTATTTCCCGATCAAGCCAAGAAGCTGATCGGTGTCGTATCTCCAACCACCCCGATTTCGGAAGACCTTGCATCCATACAGGTGGCTGGCAAACGCCCCATCGGGTTCAGTGCAGCCGCGGCCATCGCGGAACGACATTTCCCTGATGGCCGGTATCAATGGATCTTCTTTCCACAAGGGGCCGACGGATTGTATCGAATCGTCAAAAAAGCTCCGAGCGAACGTACGGACATCCTACCCGCACGGACTCTGTGGATTGATCAGTATAGCGGCCGAATCATTCATGACTATCATCCCCAACACTATACGGCAGGGGATACCCTTGAACGATGGCTCTTTCCACTTCATTCCGGTGAAGCCTTTGGCATAGGTAGCCGAATCCTGATTGTGATTCTTGGCCTCATACCTGGCGCACTGTTCATCACTGGCATCCTCCGATGGGCAAAAAAACGCCGCCGCTGAACGCATTCAATGGCAAAAAGCAACCAAGCGTTCCACGCCTTATCCATCTTCTGTCTAAGGAATTTCTGCAGACCCAAGATATCTCGATTGAACATTTTCCTTACGTACATCAAGTAGTGACTATTGCCTTATCACCTTCGCCAATGAAGTTTCCATTTGAACAATCTTCCATCTCTGCTGCCATACTGTTGCGTCCATCGGCACTGATCAGTAGATCGCTTCCGGGAGTTCGCTATATCTTACTCTTGTCGCTGAAAGATTATTGCACTCTTCCAGCAACAACCGGAGCGGCGTGAACACATCCTGACCCACCCCGCTCTAAACAGGGTGAAGGCGTTTGGACGTGCAACCTCCTTAGCCTTCACCCCAGTTTTTCCTACCTACATTCGCGCATTTCCTCACCAGCCTAAAACAAATACTCATGCGATTCTCCATTTACCATCCTTTCGATTGCTCACATGCCATTTTTCCTCCTTCTTTGGGGTATGCAGATCTTATAACGATGCACCGTGATCATTGATGAGGAGGATCAGGTTGCCCTCCTTTCGTTCAGACAACTTTCTCCTATTCATTTTCTGTCCTTGTTGTAAGGTCGTAGGATTAAATAATGAGGGACCGACAATGCGGACGTTCATGCGAAGGGCACGAGCCTGAGATCAGAACATCACATGCACTAAACGGATAGCTCTATAAAGAATTCAGGGAAATGCATAAGAAGGTATGGCACTCAACACTCATTTTACTCAGTGGGAGTCCAGACCTTTTTCAGACGAATACATTCTTGCTGGTTTCGTTACCCATACATGATGGGGGTGAGACGGAGCTCCAAGGAAATGAATCGAGGATCACCATACTGATGTGACCAAGAAGCCCACAAGCCTTGCTGTTGTGATGGGGTACCAGGCGTCTGCGTATTCCTTCAATGAGGCCGAGCACCAACCTGGAAAGATCAAAAATTCTGGATCCCCTCAATTAGGAAGAAAAATTGATACGCGAACAGAAATCTTTCATCTGAAGATTTACCAATGCGCATGAGGGAAGTGTAGCAAAGATATGCAGTGGTCAGTAGACACATTTCGTTCCGGATCCCTAGATTAGATTCCTTTATTTCGAAAGTTGTGACTCTTGAACGACGCACTGTACTTGAGACATTTACTCCGACAGCCTGGACGGATCAGTGTGCGGCTGGCGTTGCTGGTCTGGCTGCTGATCGGCATTCGATGTGTCGCTGCCTTCGGGGCCTATACCTGCAACGCGTATTGGGAGGTGCGAACCACCCGTACCGCCTATATCCTCCATGCGGCGGGCTCCCATAGCCATTGCCAACATGGGAAATCCACTGGCGACCCATTCGTCGGATGGGCCTGTACCGTGTACCAGGATGATCAGATGCTTCTCCTGCCGGAGATTCCGCGGTTGCCGGTGCAGGCGTCCGTTCTTGCTCTACTGGTGCTTCTGATAATTTCCTTTTCCGGCCGTGCACTCATTGCCGCACATGGCCGCGGTCCTCCTCTCCATACACCTATCCTCTAATTACAAGTTACCTCAAACGTCCGATTAATCATGAGCCGCAGACGGCTGTGTCCGTGGCGATTGGCATGTCGTGGAACCGATTGCTCGTGATGTGATGAGGAGAGGTCTTTCCTCCCACCGTTTCCTCGCACCACGCATGCCGATTCTCCCTCTAGTTCCCGGTCCGTCGGCATCACAAAGTCCTGTTCTCCCTTCACATGGGATGTTCAGATAGGAGCGTATTATGATGAGATCAGCAGGAGTGTTTCGAGTTACCCCTCGAATGCATACATGTGTCCGTTTTCTTCCGAGAGTCGGAGGTATTATCGTAGGGCTCATCTGCCTAATGGAGTTGACCGCTTGTATGGGACCGGTCAAGTCACTGCCGGTGCCACAGAGTCAGACGGAAAAGCCATCTCCATCAACGAAAACGACAGGGGCATCCAAGGCCCTTGAACCGGCACCATCAGCCGGTTCCGACCTAAACGCCCCTGTTCTACCGCACCCCCTGATCGGCTCAGGGCCATCTATTGAAGATGAAAACAAGAAAGAGGGGCCGGTGGTCGAGACCAAACCGGAACAAGGCACGGTACAAGACGAGTCCAACAAGTTGGACAAGGCGATACCCGCTACCGATGAGTCCGCCAAGAATTGGAAGAGAACTTCTCCGGGACTATCCAAAGAACACGTGGAAACCTTACCAGAAGTC
>JACKFF010000039.1 GCA_020632595.1 Nitrospiraceae bacterium
CGCACACAATTATTGGAAGCGGAACAATTTGAGCTCTCGCAAATTGCAATCTTGGGGCAAGTTCTCGGAAGAGCTGGTTTGCCAATCGTGATCAAGGATCCTCTGCTCAGAGAAGTGCCGAAAGGAACTCTATCGGTTATGACGAATCCTGGGGAACATCCCCTGGCCTTGGTTCACAAGGCTGCAGCAGACATCCCCAAGAAGCGGGAAGAGGCGCTGGCCAGAGCATGGGTCCCCAAGGTGAATGTGCAGAGTTCTTTTTTCGGACGTGGGTCGGGATGGGACAATCGCGGTCATCGGGATGGCGGAGGTGAGGGTCTCTTGCCGGATGTGCCGAATTGGGGGGTTGGTCTGACAGCGACCTTTTCGCTCCTGGATTTTTCGGCCATCCGGGCAGAACAACAGCAGGAGCATTATCGCAATGTGGCGGAAATGGCACGGTATGATCGAGTTATACAAGAACTCACTGCGCAACAGGTGAAGGCGCGTTCAGTCTTGGAGAGTGCCAAGCGTATCGCGGAAAATACCCCTATTCAATTACAAGCGGCTCGTCTTACCGAATCTCAAGCAGAAGCCCAGTTTAAAGCGGGCTTGGCGACGGTTGTTGATGTCGCCGAGGCGCAACGGCTTGTGGTACAAGCGACTGTGGATGATGCCCGCGCCCGTCTCGGAGTGTGGAAATCCTATTTAGCGCTCTCCGGGGCCAAGGGGGATTTGTCGGAGATCTTCCAATTGGTTCGGACCTCTTCCACTATACCTCTCAGAAAATGACCCTTCTGCTTTTTGCCCTTCGTCGTCCCATAACTATCATCGTTCTGGTGTTGGGTATGGCGCTCTTTTCCTATTTGGCGGTCAAGCGGATGCCGATCGATATTTTCCCAGATCTGGGTTTGCCAGCCATTTACGTGGCTCAACCCTATGGGGGGATGGATCCAGCCCAGATGGAAGCCCATCTGGTCTCATTTTATGAATATCATTTTCTGTATTTGACCGGCATTGAACATGTGGAGTCCAAATCCATTCAGGGCGCCGCCTTAATGAAACTGTTTTTTCATCCGGATACCGATATGGATCAAGCCTTAGCTCAAACGGTGGCTTATGTGAATCGATCCCGTGCGTTCATGCCTCCAGGAACCGTGCCGCCATTTATTTCCCGGTTTGATGCGGGAAGCGTGCCGGTGGGGTATTTGGTTTTTCAGAGCGAGACACGCCATCTGAAGGAAATTCAAGACTTGGCCCTCTTTCGCGTACGGCCGATGTTTTCAGCGGTTCCTGGTGTGTCGGCTCCTCCGCCATTTGGTGGGACCGCCCGGACGATCGTTGTGAAAGTGAATCCGGAGCGGTTACGAGCGTTCGGGATGTCTTCGGAAGAAGTGGTGCAGGCGGTCCGTACGGGGAACATGCTATTGCCGGCAGGAAATGTGAGGATCGGAGATATTGCCCATTTGACGCCCGTCAATTCTGTTGTCAGCAACATTGAAGAATTGGAACGGTTGCCGATTCGTGTTGGGGCGGGGCCCACGGTTCTTCTACGCGATGTCGGCATTGTCGAAGATGGAGAGGATATCGTCACCAGTTATGCGATGGTGAATGGTCGGCGTACAGTCTATATTCCGGTGACTAAACGGGCCGATGCTTCGACTATGGCGGTGGTCAACCGAATTCAGACTTCCCTTCCGACTTTTCAAGCTGCCGTGCCAGATGATATTCAAATTAGTTTCGAATTCGATCAATCCACCTATGTGACCCATGCTGTGAAGGCGGTAGTGGTGGAGAGTCTTTTGGGTGCTGTTTTGACCGGATTGGTCGTGTGGCTTTTTCTGAGAAATTGGCGAAGTGCACTGATCGTGGTCATCACCATTCCGTTTGCGCTTTTGTCGGCCGTGGTGGCGCTCTGGGCTTCCGGACAGACAATTAATATGATGTCGTTGGGCGGGTTGGCCCTTGCTGTAGGAATTTTGGTAGATGAATCTACGGTGACAATTGAGCATGTCCATACTCATCTGTCTCGTGGAAAGAGCGTGGCACGGGCGGTTAAAGACTCTCGTGGGGAAGTGGTGGTCCCTCTTTTTCTCGCCATGCTCAGTATCCTAGCCGTGTTTCTTCCCTCATTTTTTATGAGCGGTGTGGCCAAAGCCTTATTCATGCCGTTGGCCTTGGCTGTAGGGTTTGCCATGGCAAGTTCCTATGTCCTGGCGACGACGCTGGTGCCGGTCTTAGCGGTATGGCTGCTAGGTCCGCATACTCAGATGAAAGTCGATGACCGTCACAGGGTTCCGGATTGGTACGTCAGGGTTTTAGGGAAAACCCTGATCCACACACGGTTAGTCTTGATAGGATATGTGGTTGTCTGTTTCACCTTCGTCGTGGGATTAGGATCCCAGTTGGGGTTGGATATTTTTCCTCAGGTCGATACCGGGCGGTTTCAATTGCGGATTTTGGCCCCGGAAGGGACACGTGTCGAGCGGACGGAAGTGTTGACCAAAGATATATTAGACACGATTAAACAGGAAATCGGTTCAGATCGAATCGAGATCACCTTAGGATTTGTGGGCGTGCATCCTTCCAGTTATCCGGTCAATACGCTTTATATGTGGAGTAGTGGGCCTCATGAGGCCGTGTTATTGGTGGCGTTGAAGCCGGGTGCCGGTATTTCCTTGGAGGAGGTGAAGGAGCAGTTGAGAAGGTTGTTGCCTGCACGCTTTCCAGGAACTCGTTATACCTTCGAAGCCGGTGATATTGTGACGCAGGTGATGAGCATGGGAGCTCCTACGCCCATAGAGATTGCGATAAGCGGCCCGAATTTGGACACGAACCGTGAATATGCCGAAAGGCTAAAAGAGGAATTGAGTCGTTTGCCAGCGATCAGAGACCTGCGTTTTGGCCAACCCTTGGATTATCCGACTATGGCGGTTCGCGTGGATCGGGTCCGGGCTGGACAGCTAGGTGTCACTGCAGGTGAGGTGGCGCGGGCGGTCGTGTCGGCGACGTCTTCGACCAGGTTCGTCGAACCCATTTATTGGCGTGACCCGAAATCCGGAAGGGCCTATCAAGTTCAAGTGGAAATTCCTCAATCCGAATTCCAGTCGGTACACGATCTGTTGAATCTTCCCGTGATGTCGGATAGAGGACGAGGTCCCCTGCTGCGCGACTTGGCCGATGTGACGCCAGGGACCTCCATCGGGGAATATGCCAGGTATAACATGCAGCGGATGATTACGATTGTGGCCAATGTGATGGGGCAAGACTTAGGACGAGCGAATGAGGAGATTGATCGTGTGCTACGGCGTGTTGGTCCTCCACCAAAGGGTGTGCGCGTAGATGTGCGAGGGCAATTGGCTCCGATGCAAGAAATGATTGCCAATCTTCAACTGGGATTGCTTGTGACCATGGCAGTCATTCTCCTGTTGTTGGCCGCGACCTTTCAATCCTGGCGAAGCGCACTGGTGGTCCTTTTGACGATGCCAGCCGTATTAATGGGGGTGGTGGTGGCGTTAACACTGACGGGAACCACCCTGAATATTCAATCATTCTTGGGCACCATTATGGCCATTGGTGTAGCTGTGGCCAATGCCATTCTCTTGGTGTTTTTTGCGGAACAATGCCGGATGCAAGGCGACATTCTCCGGAAGTCGCTGCACGTGAAGGGCCATTAGCCGAGCCTCCGTCCCATTCTTATGACCGGTTTGGCAATGATAGTAGGGATGATGCCTATGGCCATGGGGTTTATGGATGGAGGCGCTCAAGTAGCACCACTCGGACGGGCAGTGATTGGGGGGTTATTGGCGGCCACTGTTTCCAGTTTGCTGATCTTGCCAGCTCTCTATACCATGATGGAAAGGGGAGGAGGCCGGCAATCTCCGTCTCTTGATCCGGATGATCCACGAAGTGTTCACTACGATCCTTCTCATGCTGTGGTGCCGAATTAATCAGGAGAACGGATGTCCAGGAAGTTGCTTGGGATTGGGTTGGTTGTATTGAGTCTGATTGGGGGCGGAATCCTGGTGCTCAGTAACGATGGATATACTCCTCAGGTCTTGTTGAATTCGCCGTCTATTAAAGCACCCGCAGGACCTCCTAAACAGACGGCTTCGCGCCAAAAAGAACCAAGGTCGGTTGAGGTCGTTTCCGTTCTCAGCCGGCAACTCGAGGCAATCATTCCCCTGTCGGGTGAATTGCTGCCGTTTTTGAGTGTGGATCTCGCCCCAAAAATATCGGGCATTGTGGACTCCATCAAGGTTGACCGAGGGGCAAGGGTCAAAAAAGGTGCTCTGTTACTTCAATTGAGCGCTCCAGAATTGCAGGCCCAGCGAATGGAGGTAGAAGCCCTGCTTCGTGCGGCTAGAATTACTCATACACGACTTCAGGCTGCAGCCTCTACTCCTGGGATTGTAGCCGGAAACGACCTGGAGTTAGCGCAACATAATCAGGAGGCTCTGGAGGCCCGCCTAGAATCACTCCGTGAGATGGAAAAATACTTGCAAGTGACAGCCCCTTTTGATGGGGTTATTACCCAACGAAATATTCATCCTGGGGCGCTGGCAGGACCCGGAGGACCATCTGGACAAGTGTTGCCAGCTTTACGATTAGAACAGATGACGCGGTTGCGGTTAATTGTGCCCGTTCCTGAAGTATATGCTGGGTCTATTGCCAACGGTGCTCTCGTGTCCTTTACGGTTCCTGCCTATCCGCAGGAAATTTTTCAAGGGATCGTATCTAGAGTCTCTCAAGCTGTGGACACCAAAACCCGAACGATGCCGGTGGAAATAGATGTTGAGAATATTACTCTTCGATTGGCTGCCGGGATGTTTCCGGAAGTTCGTTGGCCGATTCAGGGACGCACTCCCACATTGTTTGTCCCGGTCTCTGCCGTTGTAACGACTACTGAGCAGACCTTTGTCCTGCAAGTGCAAAATCACACCGTGGGTTGGACTCCGGTCCGCAAAGGTACCAAAAGCGGACCGCTTCTGGAAGTTTTTGGCAACCTCCAGGCTGGAGATGTGGTGGTGAAGCGGGGAACCGATGAACTTCGTGCAGGAACGGTGATTGCCCCCGTCCTGGTGAGTCAAGAATGATGCGATTCTCTGAGAGCTGTTGGTTTCCCCTGAAGGGCTGAGCAAAAAGGCGATGAGAGATCCTGACGCGA
>JACKFF010000040.1 GCA_020632595.1 Nitrospiraceae bacterium
GCCGACCTGTCCGGATTGAATTCCGAATATCGTGCCCGTTGGTATGGTCCCACGGTTGGGTTTCGATGGATGGCCGATCTCAATCCCGTTCCATTGTTCTTGCTCCTTGAAGGGCGGTATTGGCCGGTGGTGTGGTATCGGGGCAAAGGTACGTGGAACCTGCGCACGGACTTTGAACAGACGCCGAGTTTTACCCACAAGGATGATAATGGGTATGGGGGGGATATCACGGCCACTCTCCGCTATCCCATCACCACGCAGTGGATGGTGGATGCAGGATGGACGGGCCGTTTTTTGCGGACTTCCAACGGCACGGATCGCACCTTTTTTTCCAACGGCACGGAAAGCACGATTCCCTTATTGCAGGTCAGCCAGGATACCCATTGGTTTCATCTTGGTGTTCGTTACCTTTGGTGAATACGAGAGAGATGGAATATTTACCACCGACTGATACTGACGAGGCATATAATTCGGATTATATACTCAAGTTTGACAAGTGATCTTCCGTCTGATAATTATTGTGCTCAGGTAACAGTGTCGTTGCCTTTTTTCTAACAAAGACATAGTCGTGGACAATTGGCGTCCATTTCCCAAGAAAGGGAATGGGCGTTTTTTTTTGCCGAAAAAGGGGTTATCCCAAATATGCTGGTGCCGAGAATGGGCATTAGGACATTGTTTGGGCTTGCTAGGGGAAACATTTCAGTAATCAGTTATTAGATGTGACTCCACTCACATCCTTCAGAGAACGAGAGAGTGAAGGGTGGATGGAGAGTGGCAACGGCGCCACTGCAATATCAGGGCTGACGTGTCTGGCCTTGATGAAACGCAGTTGGCGCTTTTTTATTGCGAAAATCCAAACTGGGGAAAGGAGGCGACGATGTATACCGTAGATGTAGAACGCATGGTCGAGATGGTCAAAAGGAAGGTTGCCTACTGTCAAGGCCATCCGCTGGGGTACCTCCTCTTGTCCGCTATGGCAGGAGTCTATCTGGGATTTGGGATTTGCTTGATCTTCAGCGTCGGAGCGCCTTTCTGGGCCGATGGTTCGGCGGGCTTCAAGCTGGTCATGGGGGCCTCCTTTGGCATTGCCCTGACGCTTGTGATTTTTGCCGGCTCCGAGTTGTTTACTGGAAATAATATGGTTGGCGTAATTGGAGTGATGTCGAGGGCTATCACCGTAAAGCAGATGGGGCAGATATTTTTCTATTCATTTGTCGGAAACTTACTTGGATCTTTGGGGGTGGCTTGGCTCATCGCGCAAGCGGGAGTTGTAGGGCAGGCTCCGCAAAGCGATCTGCTGCTCAAGGTGGCTGCGGGGAAAATGAATGGGCCGGCATGGGAATTGTTGGTCAGAGGGATCCTGTGTAATTGGCTGGTGTGTTTAGCTGTGTGGATGGCGGCGCGTACCACCAACGATGCCGCAAAGATTCTCTTGATCTTTTGGTGCTTGTTTGCCTTTGTGGGGAGTGGCTTTGAACATAGCATTGCCAATCAATCGATTCTGGGGCTCGCGTTGTTTCTCCCGCATGGGGCAGAGGTCACCTGGATGGGATTGTTCTGGAATCAGCTCTGGGTGGTCTTGGGCAATGTGGTGGGCGGAGGAGCCTTTGTGGGTGGGGCATATTGGTTGTGCAGCCCGGTGAGGGCAAAGGCCTCAGTCCTGGAAAATATCGCCGACGCCATTTCCACTGAAACGCCACGGATCGCGGCGGCTTCGGCCAAAGGAGACGTGAAGGTGAACCCGTTATTGATTGGAGCCGACCGGAGGGTGTGAAGCAGGGGCTCCGACCTGTGAATCTATGACAGAATTGAGAAAGGATGATGATGAATAAGATCGAGTTGCTCAAAGCGCAGAAGGATGGATTGGCTATCAAAGAGGATATTGCCCGCTTGGCCGAATTAGGATGGGAGGCGATTTCCGAAGAGGATATTCAACGGCTGAAATGGTATGGGATATTTTTACGTAATCCGACTCCGGGATTGTTTATGGTACGGGTGCGGATTCCCGGGGGGCGTACCACGACGGCGGAGATGCGCATGTTGGCGCATATCGCAAAAACCTATGGGAACGGCGTGTTGGACCTGACCACTAGGCAGCAGTTTCAGTTGAGGCAATTGAGGATCGAGCATGTTCCGGAGGCATTTCGTGAGATGGAAGCCGCCGGGCTGACTACGCTGCAAACCGGGATGGATAACGTGCGAAATGTCATGACCTGTCCCGTCGCCGGGCTGACGGCGCAGGAACATTTCGATGCGAGTGAGTTAGTTCGACGTCTCAATGAAGCGTTTACGGGCAATCCGGCCTACTCCAATCTTCCGCGAAAATTTAATATGGCGATCACCGGCTGTCCGGAAAACTGTTTGCATCTAGAAACGCAGGACCTGGCTTTTATTCCCGCCACGATAGACGGCCCCGATGGGCAGGTGAAAGGGTTTAATATTTTGGCAGGAGGCAAGTTAGGCTCCGGAGGGTATCGGATGGCCACACCCCTGGATGTGTTTGTCACTCCGATGGAGGTGGTAGCGGTGACCGGAGCAGTTCTTCGTGTGTTCCGGGACCATGGATTCAGAGATTCCCGGACGACTGCCAGGCTCGCCTTTTTACTCGATGAATGGGGTGAAGAACGATTTCGGCTTGAAGTGCAGCGGGAAGTCGGGTGGGTGTTGGAACGGGCGGGTACTGATGCTCGCAAACCCACTGCGAACGAACACCTGGGTATTTACCGTCAAAGACAACCTGGATTGAATTATGTCGGGCTCAAAATTCCGGTGGGCCGCATGCATGCAGACGATCTGGAAGGAATGATCGTGCTGGCTGAAACGTATGGGAATGGCGAGATTCGGTTGACATCGAATCAGGCCGTGATTATTCCACATGTTCATGACCGGGTGTTGGGCAACTTGACTGAGGAATCCCTGCTGAAGCGGTTTCTTTATAATCCCACTCCGGTGCAAAAGGGGCTTGTGAGTTGTGTCGGTAATGACTACTGCAATCTGGCCGTCATCGAAACCAAAAGCCGGGCCGTGGAAACAGCCAAACGGGTAGAGGCAATGATCGGGACGGACGTGAAACCCATTTCCATGCACTGGTCGGGGTGTCCGGCCGGATGCGGCAACCATCTGGTGGCGGATGTCGGATTATTAGGCAAAAAGATCAAAGTGAAAGGGGCCGTGGTTGAAGCGGTAGATGTATTTGTAGGCGGCCGTTCAGGGCCGGACCCCAAGCCAGCCATTAAATTATTGGAAGATGTCCCGTGCGAGTCCTTACCCGAGGTTCTGAGCCATATTTTGCCGTATCACTCCCGCGACAAGATGCATAAGACGAAAGCCAAAAGCCGTCAGAAGAAGGCCATGGCGCACACGGTTACGTCTCAAGTGGAAATCCAAAAATCCCTGCCCCACGAGGCTATCAACCTGGTGACCTGATGAGGGAACTATTCAATCAGGACGGACGCCGCTTTGCAGGTAGGAGGTGAAGAGAGGGGGGGGGAGAGAAGCAGGAAGACTGCTCTATGTGGTGCATGAGCGTTTTGTTCTAGGTAGACTTGATCGAAATTCCAGAGTATTCTGAAGGAGTCTTGTTTCCTGCGATTTGAATGGAATGATCAAGCTTCTTGCCAAACTGCTCCGTGTCTTAAACTCCGAAACGGAACCCGGCCAGATTTCTCTGGGGTTTGGGTTGGCCATGATCGCAGGGCTGACCCCTCTGCTGAGTCTGCATAATCTTCTCGTTCTTCTCCTGGTGTGTGTGCTCCGTGTGAACCTGTCGGCTTTTCTGCTGGGGCTCGCGCTGTGTACCGGGATCGCCTATGCGCTGGATCCCCTCTTTCATCAGATCGGATTGGCCGTGCTCACCGCCCCGGCGCTGGAAGGTGTGTGGACCGCGCTCTATCAATCCGTGTGGTGGCGGTTGGAGCATTTCAATAATTCCATCGTGATGGGGAGTCTGGTCTTTGCCGTGATGCTCTT
>JACKFF010000041.1 GCA_020632595.1 Nitrospiraceae bacterium
CGGCTCGGGATCTTCCCGATTCTTGGGGAGTCGTTTAAGACCACCAATTGCCTGGAGTCCATCAATGCGGCAGTAGCCGCACGCTGCGACAAAGTGGATCACTGGGTGAACTCGTCACAGCGGCACCGCTGGTTAGCGGCGGCCTTGTGGGATATCGAGCCGCGCCTGCGACGGGTCAAAGGCTATCGGCATCTGCCCAAGTTGCGGGTGGCCCTGCAACGGGATTTGAACAGCAAAGGGACCACCGCGTCGAAGGTGGCCTAACCTCAACAGGGGAGCCAGGGAGAATTTCAACTAGCTTTGGGCTTGACTCTCCTTCCCAGGCAACTGTTTGTACAACTGGGGGGAAATTATAAATCTCCCCTTTGAATACGACCCGTCCATGCTCGGCATCACCTGATCACCCGTTACCAGTTCGATAACGAACAGCCGCCATTGCAACAGATACACATCCTGTTCCGCCATTCTCCTCTGACGTTAGGCTAGAGATGCATCATCGTGTCGATGGCAAGACGTGTGGTATCCGGTTCCATCAATACATCCTAGTTTATAAGCGTGAACAATCCACACATATAACCCTTCTTCTATCCGTGAAAGATTCCGGGTGTCCTGATTCTCCTGTCCCCGCCAGGGTCGTCAGAGCAAGACCACAAATTATGATTGCTGCCAGGCCAGGTCACCTGCGACAGGTCGATACCACAACCATTCGTTGTCAATCATTTCACGCAAACTCGCCGGAATGTCAACCTTGCCCGGAACGAATGGTTCCTCGGGAGGATGCCCTTCTAAGGCCCGAATGAGCGCGGCGGTCTGTGGTTCAGCCCCAAATCGCTGGCAGGCTTGGATATGGGGGAGAAGTGTGGCGAGGCGTCCTTCGGCCCAACAGGCATGCATGCGTTTCAAGACCCGGACAACATCCTGGACAGACTGGGAATCAGCAATGGTTTCGACCCCGACTGTCGATAAAATTTCCCGGGTTTCATCCTGAGGTAAAATTCCCACAATAGGTTTCCGAGCCTTGAAATAGCCAAACAGTTTGGCCCCAGCCACCAGCTCATGCCCCTTTCGATCCTGACTCCTTCCCAAAATAAGCAAGCCATGGGCGGTTTGAATCACACGTTTCACTTCATCGTATGGCACGGGCGGAGAAACGTGGACCACATCGGAAATGCCACGGGACTCCACCGCACGGGCCAAGAGGGCCATACCGTCTCCCACAAACGAAAATCTTAATTGACCAGCCACAGTTGGTTCACATCGCTTCAGGTATCCAATAGCCTCCAACAAGGTATCGTATCGATACGAGGAAACCGTACCGGTATACACTACAGTGCATTGATCCGCATCCGGAATCTGGAATTCCTCAAGATCTCCCTCATATCCATTGGGGATGATGTGAATTTTGGCCGGGTCCAACGCTCCACGGTAGGCCTGACAATAACACTCGGCCATCCGAGGGAACAAAAACACAACCGACCGGGCCTGTTGAAAGAGGCGGTACAAGAGGCGTTGGGTCGAACGTGTGACACTTTTGGGACGCAGAATTTCAGATTCGTAATAATACAATTCCCACGGATCCCGAAAATCCAACACGTAGGGGATATTGGTCTGGTGGGACACGCGTTGTGCAACAACCCCGGCGGATACGGGTCCAATGGTTGCCCAAAGCACCATGGGGTATTTGGCGGCACACATCCGCGCGGTCGCCCGAACAGCGGGCCCAATCCACGGCTTGGCAAAATCTGGATAATAGTAATAAGCCTCCGCCATTCGAATATATTTTCGAAACCTTGCCCGAAGAGGGACCTGTTGGGCCACATGCACTCGTTCAATCATTGCCTGCGGAGCCTCGGATAATTGCTTTTCGAGCTTCTTCCCCCGCCTGGACTGGAAAGCCTGCCAGGGATCATGTGCCTTCACGGCAATGACCTCCGTATCCTTGGGCACTTGGACGAGGAGCTTCGGATCGAAGCGCTCATAGCGATAGGGATCGGCCGTGATGACGGTCGTATCCCAGCCCAGGCTCGAAAGTTGTCGAACGAATCGGAGGGGACGGTACACCCCTGCCCTTCCTTCAGGTGGGAAAGAATATGAGATCATAGCCACAGATTGCATCGATAGCTCCCAGCAAGGAACCCGATTGATAATAAAACACTTTCCCAGGCGGAACTCTGCGCAATCCACTTCGGAAGGGGGAATCGGAACACCATCCTAGCCCAAGCCATCAGCTCACCGAAACGCGTTTTTTAAGGGGCGCCACAGCACCCGGCTCACATTCCAACCCAATAGGGCCGCACCGACCAAACCGACGCTTTTGACGATACTGGAGGGCTCGGCAAGGGCTCCCCACCCGCGTCGCCCCTTCAGATTCGAATAAAGGCTTTTCACACCCACACGAAGCGCATCCCGTTTCCGGCCTTGTTGCAATAGGAGAAATCCAAGATGGCAGTAGGACTCGACAAGTTGCGCACGCCATACCTGATCGGACAGCAACAGAGGAAACCGATTCCAATTGTTTTCCAATATGCGAATGCGCCCTTGCAAGGTCAATTCCCGTTTCCGGGAAATATTTTCTCCATGCATTCGCCGCTTACACAAGATTCTGGGGATACAGGCGATCGGAAAGGAAGCCGAAATCCGCATCCACAAATCCCGGTCTTCCACCGACCGGATCTTCTCATCGAATACCCCTGCCCGTTCAAGGCAACATTTCCTCAACATGACTGTCGGGGTAGAGATAAAGTTTTCGATCACGAGCTTCCCAAATGCCCCGTCAACCGTACCCGGCTCAACCGGAAAGGCTAAAAACGCCTTTCGTTTTTCACGAAGATAGGAGGCTAGGACCAGACCTTCCCTATTGAATTCTTCATGATCGGCAAACACCATTGCAGTCTCTGGGTTCGCCTGCATAAACATCAACTGCACTTCCAATTTCTCCGGCGTCCACAGATCGTCTGCATCCAAAAAACAAATCAAATCACCTTGAGCCACTTTGATGCCCGCATTCCTTGCCGCCGAAGGGCCTTGGTTGGGTTGGAACAGATACTGGATTTGCCCCCAGAACGGCTCCAAAGTCTCCCGAGTCTTATCGGTCGAACCATCGTCGATCACAATAATTTCATGGGGTAGCCAAGTCTGAGCCAACACACTGCGAACAGCCTGACCAATATAACGTTCCCCATTATAAACCGGGATAATGACGCTAATTAGAGGAGGCATCTTAGTCCCCTTGGCAATACTGAATGCACCAGGAATAAACAAAGAAGGGTATTCTAAATTTTATCCCAATCAAAGTTAACTCCAGCCTCCGTCGCTTCCTTTTCAAGCAGGTAAAGCCTAAAAACGCTTTGGATACTGCTTTCATAACGCCGAAAGCCGGCCATTCCCACTACAGTTCTGGGTATACAATATTTTTTATTTAAAAGTGTAAGACTTTTCTTATCAGATAAAGGAGCAAGAAGACTTCGTGCCCACTCCATCGTCCACCGAGAAATTTTCGAGGATTGTGAACTCTGAGAAACAACGGCCCCAGCGCGAGAAATTTTCGCCAGGACAGGAAAATAAGTTTTAAATATTTGCTCGTATACATTTGAACTGAAGAGATGACAATCATATCGCATTTTATATGACAATAACGCATAGCTATAAAAAGGAAGTATGGCCTCTGAAAAATCAAGATGCTGAAGAAAGTTATTTGATATATACAACCGCTGCCTGAAGTAAAAATCTGCCCAACTAAAAATCTTTCCAATTTGAGAACCTTTCCTCACTGCTTCCTCCATAGGCATTCTCGAACGCATTTCAATCCTTCTTGCAATTTCCGGTCGAAAAATTAGAGAACTGCCAACCATATG
>JACKFF010000042.1 GCA_020632595.1 Nitrospiraceae bacterium
GTTTTCGTACTTTTCTTGGTCATCAACCCCTCCTTCGTTAATGAAACAGTGATGATAACCAGTTACACACTTAATCTTACAGGCCCCCCACCGGGCCAGAATTGGTCCGAGGCTTGACCGCCTATTTCGGCTTTTACAATGAACAGCGGCCGCATCAGGCTCATGCGTACCGAACCCCGGCGGAAATCTATCACCACCCACATTCATGAAAACACGTAGGTATAGGCCATCTTATTTGTCTTCATTTCCTGTCTTGACATTGGAGTCCACTATACCCCGTGGCGTGCTGATAGGCACGAAGAATGGTTGTATCAAGCATGAGCCACTCCGTGTCGGCGTCCACCGCCAGGGTATTGAAAATCATTTGCCCAATCCCCGCTTTGGCCCACCTGGTGAACGCCAGACCAGGGGCCATACTCGCGAGGCAGGGAACGCCAAGGCGCCCCCGTCCGCCCGATCCACATTACCGCCTCGAGAAAGCGCCGATTGTCGCCCGTGCGGCCTATATCGCTGGCTTTGCCAGGCAGGGAATCTTTAATGCGATCCCACTGATCCTCTCGTAAGGCCTTTGCGTAATCCATGAGAACCTCCTTGTTGAGGAGATTCTCGCTCAAATTTCGCTAAATGTCGACAGGACCTAGTGAAGCGTTCACGGCGGTGCTCAAAGCGCATCACGTGATGATCAGCATGGACGGGCAAGGGGTGGGTCGATAATGTCGTTGTCGAACGACTGTGGGCAGCGTGAAGATATGAAGATGTGTAATTGATGGCGTATGAGACGCCAGCGGCACTGCGGGCTGGCTTGACGGCCTATTTCAGGTTCTATAATACTGAGCGGAGACATCAACGTTAAATCGACAGACACCCGATGCCGTGTATTTTGGAGCTGTACCCGTGGAGCAGGTCGCATGATGACACGCAGAAATTTCACTTGCCCAGCTGTCCAAAAATCGAGGTCCACTTCTGTCTTTGATGGCTATCACTAATTATGTGCAAGGCATGAGACCTAGGAATGTCTGCCCTTTCAGCCCGCAACTGGATAGGATATTCCTGGCTGTTCCAGGGAGACCCAAAGGGATACAATCCCTCTATTGAAGGATTTTTGCACTATAGGCCCTCCACTCCTGGTCACTGGCCGGGATCTGAGATTTCCGGATGTTCCCCAAGAAATTTCGTCAACTGATGGATCTCGCTTATCATAACATGCTGCGAGTGGGTCGATTTTTTTTGCAAAACCGAGCCGACCGAATCCAGTGAGTTCCCCACGCCGATTTGCTGATAGGGGTCAATTTGGAAAAGTATTTGACCGAAAATTTGTTGGTGAAAATGGACAGGGCTAGTATGCTGGCATCTTTGGAGGTGAGCGTGGCCCATATCGAGGAAACAATCACGGATCGAGTGCTTTATCTTTCAGCCGATTGTAAATTCGTCGATGGAAAACTGATGGCACTATTGAACCATCACGCAAGTGCCTATTGTCTCCCATCGTCTGAAGTTGGACCAATCAGGGGTTCGACGTGCCTTTTTCCGAGTGGTTGGTTGCCCATGGAAACTGGCCGTGGAAACCGCCTTGGAGTGCCGGGAGGAACATAGGGATATTTTTCAGTTTCCTATTTCCGTTGACTGAAGAGGCAGAATGAACGTTATCGTAATAGCAGGTGATTCCTAGGGAATCCTTTTATTTTATTGACGTGGGATGAATTGATAGATTTCGATATGAAACTTGTTATTGTGAATGCCCCAACCTATGAATATGCGTTGGGGAATCCTCAAAGAATCGGTGGTGCTGAACGTCAACAATGGCTGCTAGCGCAGGCCCTTGTGAAAGCGGGTTGGTCTGTCACGATTGGAGTGCGGGAGGGATTGCAGGCCCAAGAATGTGATGAAATTGAGGGTGTAAAGTTTGTCGGCATTGGCGCCGGTCAATTTTTATGGAGTTGCTATAGATTGCTTTGCTCCGAGAAACCGGACTGGTGGTATTGGAGAGCCGCCGATCATTTATGGGGACCTGCCGTTGAGATTGCGAAACTGGCGGGAGTACGGACCATATTTGCCGCGGCATTCGATACCGATGTGGAACCTTCCTGCGCCATGTTTCGCAGACGGAGATGGTGGCCGTTATTTGCCTGGGGTCTTTTTCGTGCCGATAAAATTTTCGTCCAACACCATGGTCAGTTGATCAGATTAGTGCCAGCATTTAAAAAAAAGGCTCATGTTGTTTCCAGCTGTGCGGGTGAACTTCTTCCTGGTCCACCGCATGCCGAACGTAAGGGGTATATTGCCTGGGTAGGAACGCTTCGCCGGCCAAAACGGGCAGATTTGTTGATTGAAATTGCGAAACAAATGCCCAAAGTACATTTTATTGTTTGCGGTGGGTCAAGCACATTTCAAGTATCTGAAGATTATGGAAAGAAAATTATTAATGTATTGAACGTCTTGCCAAATGTGACATATCTGGGAAAAGTGCCACCAATCAAGACCCAAAAAATTATTGCCGAGGCAAATCTTCTGCTATCGACTGCAGATGGAGAAGGGTTTCCGAATACCTTCCTTGAAGCGTGGGGAAGCGGGACTCCTGTGGTAAGTTTATCGATTGATCCTGATGCGGTGATTTGTCGATATGGGCTTGGGGTAGTAACGAACAAAATGGATCAAATGGTGATGGAAATTAAGAAGCTTATGGCCTCCCCACAGACTCGAGATGAAATGGGTGCCAAAGGAAGACAGCATATTCAAAAGTATCACAGTGAAGGTGCGGTCATACGAATGTTTGAATCAGCGATTGGATAGGTTTGCTTCTGATTCCGACAGGGCATGAAATGTAAGTGCTAGGATTTAATCTGACAGTCAGCGAGAGTCCTTTGAACCCGGGAGACTCGGAGAAAGGACGACTGAAGATGACCACGGAACAAAAGATCATCAAGACGAAAGTAGGGTTGTTAGAGCTGGGCAAGCAATTGGGCAACGTCTCGAAAGCCTGTCAGATGATAGGCTACAGTCGAGACAGCTTTTATCGGTTTAAAGAACTCTACGAGACCGGCGGCGAAGCTGCCTTGGAAGAGATTGCTCGACGGAAGCCGATTCTGAAGAATCGAGTGGCTCCTAAGGTTGAAGAAACCTTGGTGGTCTTCCCCCGAATTTACGGACACATCTAAAAAGTCGCATACTAGGCGAGGAGGTGTGTCATGGAGAAACGGAGAACGTACAGTCAGGAGTTTAAGCAGGAAGCGATCCAACTGACCCGGCAGGCGGGAGGAGCCATCACCCATGTGGCGAGGGATTTGGGCCTTAATGCAGCCATGTTGGGCCGGTGGTGTCGGGAGGCGAAGCAGCGAGGCTCGAAAGCCTTTCCCGGAACTGGGACGCCTCATGACCAAGAAGTGGCTCGTCTCAAACGCGAATTGGCCCTCGTCACCCGAGAGCGGGATTTTTTAA
>JACKFF010000043.1 GCA_020632595.1 Nitrospiraceae bacterium
GTTTCCCGAAGGTTTAACGAGACTCCGAGAGCTCGACACGCTCTGTTGACCTCTTGCTTCCCGTCGAAGCCAGTCACCCCCTTTTCTTCATTGTCCCTGACTACCCTCTCTATATCAGAGAGGTTTTCTTCAGCTTACCGTACCATGACTCTTTATGCTACCCGATCTCTCGCTTGTGTCATTGAGATAACCACGTGTTCTATTAAATCAAGGCTGGCTCTCGAGTGGTACCCTCCTGGGGAATGAGAAGTGGTGCATGTCATGCGGGAGAGACGATGCCTTCTGGTCGTTCCACGACTCGGTTTGGTGGCTAGACGGGAAGCCGCATGCCTTTTGCCGGGTTTGTTTGTTATAAGACACGCCACCATCTACTGACTAGTTCGCAATAACCGAAAGAAAACCGTTTGCGGGAAGGAGATCAAGCATATGGCATGGACCTTATTGTTTGTTGCGGGGTTTTTTGAAATTGTCTGGGCGACGGCCCTGAAGTTTACGGATGGGTTCACCCGTCTGTGGCCCAGTGTGGGGACGGTGTTGGCGATGGGAATTAGTATGGTGTGTATGTCCTTTGCTCTTCGGGAAATTCCCATGGGAACAGCTTACGCCATATGGACGGGAATTGGAGCGGCAGGAACGGTGATCTTGGGAATTGTCCTGTTCGATGAACCACGGAATGCCATTCGACTATTATGTATCCTGGCGATTATCGGTGGGATCGCAGGCTTGAAATTGTCCTCGCCTTTGTAAGTCGGAAAGGACCTGTGGTGTCCTTGACCCACACAATTTTTTAAAAGGCCCAGGCCACAAACGTATAACGTTCGCCCTTGGTTACTTCTTTGACTTCATGAGGATACATGAAGTTGGACGGAAAGAGCACAATATCTCCGGCGCGCATGCTGACTTTCTGAAGGCCCGTCATCCAGAAATCCCCTCCCTCGTAGCCGTCATTCAGGGATCCCAGTATGGTTAAGATGGGAATGCCTTTCCTCTGTCCGTCGAAGATGGAGTGGATATGGTCGTAATGTTCGCGCATCATGGTGCCCGTTCGATACCGGTTAAACCGGATGGGCGTGAATGTCCTGACAAAGCTTTTTATGCGGTCATCTGTTTGGTTTCCATACTTCACCATGTATTCCTGCAGTGCCTTGAAGACAAACGGTCCCAGGGTATCTTGCAACTTCTGGTTTGTGCTGAGTACATCTAATTCCTTGTCTTTTTGGGAGGAATATTGATTGTCTTCATAGTTATACCAGGAGTGTTTGGTCCATTCCTGAGGCCGGATCTCCGCCAACACGGATTCGCACACGTGTGGAGGTATGACGTTTGTCACATACACATAATCCATGACTTTATCCATCGGCGTCTCCTGTAGGCTGGGATCTTGGTCGGACGTGAGTGATCGAGCTTTTCCCGATGAGATTAGATTGAAAACTGTACTTCCGAGGGGCCTCCGGAGAATTCCTTGAGGAGCCCGCGGGATTTCAAGAGCTGAATGATCTGGCTCGTACAGTCGTCAAAGTTTTCTGGACCGGCAAAGGTCAGGTCTGTATCCGGTTGAGGGCCGGTTAATTCCTTGGCCATGTGAATGGTAATCAAAGGCGTGGGGTTCACCAGCGTTTGGATCGTTGGGATCAACTCGCGTGTGGGCTGTTGAAAAGCGTTGGTGGTGCAAAGTACGAGGAGGCCGGTATCCGTCAATAAGCGAATGACTTCTCCAAATCGCCGAATGACTTCTTCGGGTTTGGTGTCTTGGAGGTCGGCATCCAACCCACGTTGCAAATTTTCGGGAGACAAAAGATACGCGTGACGTCTTTCCGCCACTAAGACCGTTTCCAGTTTCCTGGCGAGGAAGGCCTTGGCCGTGGTGTCGGGTCCGGTGAAGAGTAAGACGGCCGCATGGTGCCCGTATTGTTTGGCGCGATCAGCCGGGGTGATATCACCTTTGACCCAAACGGAGTCGCGTTCCCGGGCTTCAGTGCGGAAGCTTTCCTGTTCATCATGCACCAATTCGGTAATGATGCCGCCTCCGGCCACATCATAGTCGTCTACCAGTACAAAACGACCGGTGGTTTCAAAGTTGGCATAGAGGTCGAAGGCGATCGGGGTTTTTGTCCGCAGGGTGATGTCGGCGACTTCGTTGCGTTTCACGGTGGATTGGGTGTGTTTATCGTCTAAATTATTCGCATCGACAATGCGATGAATTTTGGCGATTTCGCATGGCACCTCACGGGTGGCCAAGCGGAGACTATAGGTGCGTCGTGTTTCCAGGGGCTGCTTGCCCAGCCAGAACAGATTGGCGCGTATCCGGGTCGAAACGAGTGGCCGGTCGGTTTCTTGTGCGGCGATTTGCCCGCGCTCCACGAAAATTTGTTCGTCGAGGGTAATGCCCACGGATTGGCCTGCCTGAGCTTGTGTGGGCGGCGGGTCAACATTGAAGGCTTCGATAGTCTGGATGTTGGCCGATTTGTTCGAAGGGGAAAAGACCAAGCGGTCGCCAATTTTTAATTGTCCAGCCGTGATACGACCGACGAGAATTCGCCGGGCATCGAATTTATACACGTCTTGAATTGGGAGCCGCAGGGGTTTTTCAGCCAAGGCGGTTTCCAGGCTGAAATGTGCCAGGGAATCCAACACCGAGGGACCGGTATACCACGGCGTCTCCGGGCTGACTTGGGCAATGTTCACCCCCAATTTCGCGCTGGCTGGAATGACATATTGGGGGGTCACGTTCAGTTGACTCAAGAAGTCACGATATTCCTTTTCAATGGCTTGAAACGTGTCCTGCCGATATCCCACGAGGTCCATTTTGTTCACAATAACAGTGACTTGTTTGACTCCGAGCATGGAGAGCAGCAGTCCATGGCGCTTGGATTGATCGCGGACGCCTTCCAGTGCGTCGATGACCAGCAGCGCGGCCTCGGCTCGTGCGGCGCCTGAGACCATATTTTTCAGGAATTCCTTGTGCCCAGGGGCATCGATGATGATGTATTGCCGTCCTCCCCAGGAAAAGAAGGTTCTGGCCGTGTCGATGGTGATGCCCTGTTGTTGTTCTTCTAAAAAAGAATCAAACAGAAACGCGTATTCGAACTCTTTGCCTTGCTGTTTGCAGATGGCCTGGATCTTCTCGATCTTGCCGATGGGCAGGGTACCCGTATCGGCATAGAGGCGGCCCAGCAGGGTGGACTTGCCGTGGTCCACGTGCCCCACGATCACGATGTTCATGCGTTCTTTTATGGCAGTGTCCGTCGTCATGATTACATGTATCCATCTTTGCGTAACTGTTCCATGCCTCGGCCTTCATCTTGTGCGCGACCGGCACGTTCGGCCACCTTGGTATTGCGTAATTCGATGATAACCTCATCCACATTTTTAGAGGTGGAATCGATCGGATAGGT
>JACKFF010000044.1 GCA_020632595.1 Nitrospiraceae bacterium
GGTACGTCACCTATCCCGGGGACCTGCGTTCGACCTACCGCTTCAGGGTCCACCCGTCGGTCGGGTTCTACATCTTCGGGTTTCGGTGTGCTCAGGGCGCCCCGTAACCCTTGGTTCTTTGCCCCTTTTCCCCTTGGTCCTTTTCTTGTTTTGTCTTCATCTTTTTCCAAGGAGGTGTCCTATGGCGACGACAGGTCTTCCGACGGTGGTGTCGGATGCCTATGAATTGCTCAAGTGGCTGGTGGATCATGTCGGCAAGTGGGTATCTCAGGTAGGGCGGGCATGGCCCGCCAGTATCATTTGAACAGGTGGGCGGTGCCCACCCTACCAATTTTATCCGAATGAAACAGGTAATTTGTTCTCTGCCGGATGAAGCAAGCCATTGGCCCCTTGCAGGACGAACGCAAACAAGGGGTGGGAAGTTTTTCCAGCAGACGGCTCTTGCCTGGTGAATATTATCGTATTTAGTACGGGTATAATGGAATTTTACAATAAAAATAGTATAATTATTATGCTGTTATGGAGTTTGAGTACGATATTGAGAAGCATGTCAGGAGCCGAACCAAGCACGGAATTGATTTTGTTGACGCTCAGGCGTTGTGGGATGATCTTGACCGGCTTGAAATTCCTGCCAAGACGAGTGACGAACCCCGTTCAGTGGTGATTGGAAAAATTGGCAATAAGCATTGGTCGGCTATTATCACCATTCGAACAGGCCGCATTCGATTGATTTCTGTTCGACGTGCTCGACTTGAGGAGGTGGAGTGGTATGAAAGCGAAAAATTTCGATGAGCAGTTCGATGCGGGAGAAAATGTCACACAATATTTGGATCTCCAGCAGGCTACTCGTCCTGGCCACGGACAGCGGAGGGTCAACGTCGATTTTCCAGCATGGATGGTTGATTCCTTAGACAAAGAAGCGCGGCGGTTGGGCGTGACGCGGCAGGCCGTAATTAAAGTGTGGATTGCGGAGAAATTAAAAGAGGTTTCGGTCTCCTGACTCTGGCCTGGTGTTTGGTTCTCCCCCAACACCCTTCCAAAACTCAATATCATTTGCCAAGGTGGGCTCTGCCCACCCTACGAAATCTTTTTTCAGGAATGGTAGGGCGGGCATGGCCCGCCAATATCATTTGAGACGGTGGGCGGTGCCCACCCTACGAAGAATCTTTATGCCCCAATATCGTCGAGCGCGTATTCCAGGCGGCACGTACTTCTTTACGGTTGTCACTCATGCTCGCCAGCCCTTTCTCACCCATCCTCTTTGCCGAACCATCCTTGCCAATGTGATTCGGGAGGTGCAATTGGCCCATTCTTTTTCCCTGGAGGCCTGGGTGTCTCTTCCTGATCACTGGCATTGTGTCTGGACCTTACCTGAGGGTGATGCCGACTACTCAAAACGGTGGGGATTGATTAAGGCCAAATTTTCCAAGCAAACCAGGTCTTTCCTTTGCCCAACAGGAGATTGTTCCAACGGTGATTCTCGTAAACGGGAGGCGGCCATCTGGCAACGGCGATTTTGGGAGCATGTGATACGAGATGAGGCCGATTTCCGAATCCATCTCGACTATATTCATTACAATCCCGTCAAACATGGGCTAGTCGACCGCGTGCAAGATTGGCCGTATTCATCTTTTCATCGATTTGTGGCCCAAGGAATGTACCCTATTGATTGGGGAGAGCAAGTCGATTTGGCCGAGTCTCATGCGTTTGGCGAGTGAGTGGTAGGGCGGGCACGGCCCGCCAAAATCGTTTGAACAGGTGGGCGGTGCCCACCCTACAAACTCAAACATGGTATTTGATGAATTTGGGGTTGGGGGAGAAAAGGCTAGTCTGTGGTTCGTGTGTCTCTTCAGGACACAAACCTTTTCTGCACCCGTTTCCTCCCCTGATCCCGTGAAAGGAATGGTAGGGCGGGCATGGCCCGCCTATATTATGTGAACCGGTGGGCAGTGCCCACCCTACAAAATTACCTGCCCATCCGAACTCGTCATTCCGGCCAGTCATTAGTCGGAATCTTTGTTCAGTCTTGCAAGATCAGATTCATCATCGTATTATAGATCGTATGAAGGTGACTGCATTATTGCCAGACAAGTTGGTAGAAGAAGTTAAGGCTCACGCCAAGGGGCAGACTCTGACCGAGTCCTTAACGCTCGCACTAGAGGAATGGCTTCGGTTAAGGAAACTTGCCAAGTTAACCTCTGAAGTTCAAGATCGTCCGCTTGAGTTTTCAAAAGGCTTTACCGCTTCCCGCATTCGTAAGTTGAATCGACAATCATGATTGTCGTTGACACCTCGGTGTGGGTCGAATTTTTCAAATCACGCCCGTCCTATTTTCTTCCGTTTCGATCCCTCTTGGATCATCAGCAGGTCGTTGCCGTGGAATGTGTCTTTGGCGAGCTGCTGCAAGGGGCTAAATCGGAACGAGAACGATCCATTATTGTCGGGTATTGGACGAACCTCCCAAAGCGTCCGGAAGAGGGGCTCTGGGTTGAGGCCGGGACTCTCTCTGCTAATCATGGGTGGTTTTCGAAAGGGGTGGGGCTGATTGATGCCTTTTTACTCGCTTTCATCCGAGCCTATGATTTTCAATTGTGGACTCTGGATAAGAAGCTCGCTGCCGTGGCCAATCCTGCCGAGTTGTTCCATCTCTCTCCCGATAACGAATGAGATTGTTAAAGCTCCATTTTAAAAAACTCAAACATGCCATTTGATGAATTTGGGGTTGGAGGAGAAAAGGCTAGTCTGGCGCTCATGTGTCTCCTTGGGACACCAACTGAGAGGTAGAAAGCATGGGTAGGGAGGGCATGGCCCGCCAATATCATTTGAGACGGTGGGCGGTGCCCACCCTACAAACTGATTGTGATGAGCCAACAGAGGGCTGTTTCTGGCTATTATTCTACCCACCTGAACTCGTCATTCCGGCAGGCTTTTAAGCCGGAATCTGGTTGAGGCAGCAGTCCCACCGTTCACGTAGTTCCTTCCCTTACAAAGAGGAAGAAAAAAGGAAAGAATGGCTGTGATGGGGGAAGTTACCGTTGGGTGTACCAGCGGAGGCCGCCGCCGGCAGTTTTGAAGGCTGGGGGTTGGCCTATGCCTAACCCGCCCGGTTTTTCCACCAGCAGGACTTTGAAATCCCACAGGCCGAACCAGGCTGGATCGAGCACATTGTGGTAATGCAGGCCGTTGATGTTGCGGTGCAGGTCTCCCAGAGCGGTTTTGAGTTCGCGTTCGGTATATGCGCGGACAGAGAACGGTTTCTTGAGTTCCTGGCAGAATCGCCGCAGGGTATAGGCCGCGCCGGT
>JACKFF010000045.1 GCA_020632595.1 Nitrospiraceae bacterium
AATTCATTGGAATGATGCCCAAAAGGAAAGTGTTAAACAAGCTCTCCGAGATACCTATCTGCCATCATCAACAGCGCAATTGCTTTTGGATCAAGCAGTTCATATTAATCTGTTAATTTCGGAGTCAGGGAGTTCAGGGCAATATATTGAGAACGAAAAAATGACACCAACGATAATGGTAGATTTTACAGAAATCCAAAGTCTTTACTACATAGGCAAAGATGGGTTGTTTAAAAATATGAGCCTAGAGCGAGTATTAATTCATGAGCTGTATCATACCATTGAAAATCGGCATGATTTAGTTAATCCAGAAACTGGTGAGACTTATGTCCGAAACCAACCTAGGAACTACAATCATTTATCCTTTGATCATTTAGGAGAGGTGGTACGAAAAACCAATCAAGTGATGCTTGAAGCCTGTCTAGAGTCCGAAGGGGACGGGCGGGCGGGCGGGTTATGATGCAACATTCCGTATGGGTTCAACCACCAATCCCTTTGCTGAATTAGATGCCGCGCTGGATTACGCTCCCTGGACAAATGTTGATCTAGCCTTCGGTGATGCCAGGAGGAAACCCTGACTTGCCTCACCTCAATACAAAACCCAATCAACTGTTTACCGCAGACAGAGACAACGGGGATTTGCCTGAAGAATTAGATGATTTGCTCTTTGGCTTTGAGGGCGACGATACGATTAAAAGTGGAGCAGGCAACGACTATCTGTATGGGGGAATGGGGAATGACCGGCTCTTTGGGGGTAGTGGGATTGATCTGTTACACGGAGGAGATCGGACCAATCCCCTCGATGCTGATGGGACCAATATTGCTGACTATTAGGAAGGCGATCATTTTGCGCCGGTGAATGGCGGCATCACGATTAATTTTGACCTGGGCGGGCCATTGCTGGATGGAAAAAAGCCGATTGTGGTGGCCGATGATGGGTATGGGACCCCGGACTATTTGTATTCCATCGAAAAAATCCTCGGCACCTCACAAGACGACACCGTCACGGTTCAGGGTGGCGACGAACTGTTTCAGGCTTCTCATTACGCTCTGAGCCAAGGCATTCTCCCGTTCGGCAGTGCCCTCGAAATTGATGGGGGAGCGGGTGAGGACACTCTTGATTTCACCAACTACACCGGAAGTGTGAATATTTCAGCGTTGGATCCAGCGAATGCCACTGCCGGGGATGTGTCGTTCAAGAATTTTGAAATCGTGATAGATACGGAGAGCGCTGGGCAGGTCGGCTCAGGGAGCGGCTCCGGGGTGTCTCTGTTGCAAGGTTTTTGGAATTATATCGCCGGGGTCCAGACGATTTACGGTAACGGCGGGGATGATACGCTCGTCGTGGGGCCGGATGGAGAACTGATCGATGGGGGCTCGGGCGATGACGTGCTGGTGGCCATTCAAGCCAGCGATGCCACGCTGGATGGCAGTAGCGGGGATGATATCATTCTGTCGTTTGGGGGAGCCGACAATGACCTCTTTGGGGGTGCTGGTAACGACACCCTCTTTTCCCTGACGCCGGGCACCCGCATGACCGGCGGAGTGGGTGCGGACACGTTTTACTTTTCCAACCATACCTTGATTGAAGATGCCACACCCGAGGACCATATCAAAGCCTTTGGTTTAGACCTGTGGGGCGGACAACGGTGGGAAGCATCCGAAGATCCCTGGGCCTACGGGGCCTTTTTGTTTCGCTACGGGATGAATGCCCAAGGCGACTTAGTCATTGAGAGCGCGTTTGGCAAGAGTCTCGGTTGGGGCGCCACGTTTGTGACCAATGCCGACGTGGGGCCGGAGACGCCCCTGAGCGGCCGCACGGCGGGGCTCCTGGTGTTCGAATACGACATGGAGCGCATCCTGCTGGTGAACAATGATACCGGCAAGGGGCTCTATGAATTTTTCCAGTTGGTGTTTGGCTATATGTACAAGGCGCTGCTGGGGGTGTCGCTTTTTGAAGGGGTCGATCCTTTGGTGCTGGATCTGGATGGGGATGGGCTGGAGCTGACGGCCCGCACGCCTCTCTCGCCCGTGTTCGATCTGGATGGCGATGGCTTTGCCGAACAGACGGGGTGGGTGCGGCCCGACGATGGGTTATTGGTGTTCGATCAGAACGCCAACGGGCACATCGATGACATCGGCGAGCTGTTTGGGAACCCCGGCACCTCTTTGGGGAGAAGCCGGTGTTCGTCCCGGCAGCCGATCCACTTTGGTTTTGGCCAAAGTGGACAAAGCCATGTTGGCCGTGGCGGAGCCCTGCGGGTGCCCTGCGTGCTTCGCCGACACCGGCGGCGCACAAACTGGCTACGCTCAGACAGTGTGCACCTGGCTTCCGGAGTCGGCTGCACAGCTCGGCCCCGCCACCAGGCCTGGGGAAATCCAAGACGCCGCAGGTCTCTCCGACGAGGTGGACAAAAAGTTGGAATCCCAACAACAAGCCAATATCCCGTTTCGCCTGGCCCCACACGAATGGAAGAGCGGGGAGATTCCCTGGCTACTCGCGGTCCTAGCGCCCAAGGACGTGGCGCAGGCCTTAGTCAAGAAACTCGAAGAGTCGGTGTTCAAAGACCGAAGGTTTAAACAGTTTAATATGAGCTTCTCTACAGCACCGATTAAGTAAGGAGAGAAAATAATAATGGAGTTGCTATCTCAGGTGGTGTTGGGTGCTTTGCGAAAGATAGTCTGGAGTATTGTTTCGATTATATTCTTGTTCGGGGATTTTGAAATGGCGTCGGGTACAGTTGTCCCACATGGACCTACCTTCGATACCCAACCAATATCCTGTGAAGAATATCTCAAACAGAAGAGAAAATCTAAGAGGCCGGATTCGTTTTTTCAAGCCAAAGTGCAAATTATTGGTTTGCCATTATCCTCAAAATACCCATCAATGAGAATGGTTATGGTGGAAGTAGCCGAGGTGCTTGAAGGCCAGGTGCCAGCTAAGGAATTTCCGGTGGAATATCACGTGGATTTCGGAGATTCAGGCTTACCGTATGAGCATGAAGAAAGCAAATTTTACTATATCATGGGTGGAGTGGCACTTAATCAAGAGATTATTTTATCAAGGCCAATGGAACGATTTCCCAAACCAGGAACACGAAAAAATGTAGTCTTACAATGGCTGACACAATGGTTTTCTGATTGTAAGAGCGTATGGTGACATTAGAGTTTAATGGTGTATTTTTTCTTTGGAGGGCGATGATGAACTGGATTATCACTGACTTTGAAGAGGGAGCTCGCTTAACCTTTAAAGAACCAAATGATGGCTC
>JACKFF010000046.1 GCA_020632595.1 Nitrospiraceae bacterium
AGGCGCTCTGCAACGGAGTCGGAATATAGGAATAATGGAAGGGCTCGAAAATTACTGGCACAAACTTTAGATTCTCAGAACCAGCATTATAGATATGCTGGTAGATCAAGTTACCCTCCCACTTGACACCATGCCCCTTACCTGGCTCTTCCCTCCCCATGACTCTTTTATAGTATGTCTCTGTGCATATCATGAGGACGTACTTGGCATCTTCGATTTTCTTGGCCATCCAACGAGGCCACCCCTCAGGGGGTGACGTTTCGTATTGGTCAAGCACACAATCGATACCGTCTGCTCGGAGTTTGTTGGATAATTCAAGAACACGTTGAACGTGATTCACGTCGTCGTGACTGTAGCTAATAAATACTTCTCCGATTGAATCCATCACCCGACTCTGTTTTGAACGCTAACAATGTTTAGGTGGATCCGTATAAGACCCCGATCTGCCCATTTCTGTCCATATAACGCGCCTTCCAATTGCTTAAAATTGCGGCCTTATCGCTGCCATTTCAATGTGATTCGCCCTATAGGTCAGTTGACGGGTTCTGATGCGAATCACTACAACACCCTTCCTTGATGGATTCACTCCCATCAAGCAGACGACGAACACCCGCCAGCCCTCGCTTGGGGACAACAGGTATACAGCATAGTTGGATAGATATCACCATCGCCCCACCATTCTTCAATGGTCACCCGCACCAGTCGCCATGAAGGAAAATATCGGAACTGAAAAGAATTGTTGATGAACAAGCGAAATATGTCAACAGTGAGTGCAACAGATCAGGAAACCCCAATTGTTTAAATTCTCTTTCTCACCTCATTCTCCGCTTACCCCGTTCAAGCCAAGTAATTTAACTCAAGGATGTACCCTAGATGGACTGCCTCGATAAATATTACAGGTCCGCTAGAACATCGGTTGGATATCGGACTTTATGGCAAGAATGACTCCCGAGGGAAAGAACAGTTGCTGGACATATTCCCTGACCTTGACCACAAAGCCAAATTGGGCCAGCGGCCCCGAAAGGCGAACCGCCCGACACCCGCCCATCAGCAAGGGCGCGAGTTGGTATAATCGCTGATAGAATCCACTCCCTGGTTTTTCGCCGAAGGTCATGGAGACGACAACCAGTTTTCCTCCTGGCTTGAGCACCCGATGAAACTCCTTGAGGACCATCGGCCAATCGTGCTCCTCCAACAGATCGAACATATAGTTATTCAGCAGCACGTCAAAAGAATGGTCGTCTGCTTGAATTGCCAAGGCGCTGCCCACTGACAACTCGTAGTGTTCACATCCGGCTTCGCGAAGCCGTCGTCTGGCCTTCTCGAGCATTCCCTCGGATATGTCGATGCCGACATTCCGTCCGTGAGGATTATTCTTGACCATTTCCACAAACGCCATCCCCGTGCCCACGGCCACTTCCAAGACCTGCTGGCCATCTTGGACATCTGCCAATTCCAAAGACCGTCTTCGAGCCTTCGCCTCTGTCAGATGGCTCCAGAGATCATATACACCCGCTAATCGATCATAGAGCCTTGTGACCTCTACTTGAGAAACTCTCGCCTTCAGAATTTCCAGTTCTCTTTGCCTGAATTCCTGCTTTGGTCGTTGCGCCATGTTGTCGTTCCTGACCATCCAACGAAATCCCTAAGTCAGCATAAGGCGGGGCCGGTTCAAAACCCTTTTCGGGGCATCCATTCATCTCAATATTTTCATGACGAACAAGCTTGATAACAGATCGTCATAGGCGCAGCTCACGACCTTCTCGCCGCTGATGGTCGCATCGACATGGTACAGTTCGCCTTCGACGTAGATCTGACAAAATCTGGAGTCTCCTACGAGGATTTCCAGCGTATCGTCCCCGCAAGCTTGCAAGAATCTGAATTTGGATTGACCAGGCTGGATGGTGCCAAGATGGTGAGTCGTTTCACAGGCCCTATAGGCAACCGACGGGACGGGGTGATTCGAGGCATTCAGAATGCTGACAGTCGATGTCCCCAGCCAGATAAGATTACAGGCAAGCAACACCACCAGGAAAGCTAGAATCCACCCCATGAAGCCTTTGCCGGTTAGCCTTATCATTATTATTTCAAGCTTTCCTTCACCACTCCTTCCCGTAGTTCAGAGAAGATTCCGGCATGGTTAACAAATTCATTTTTCTTCTTCCAACGAAACAAATGGGGAACCCTATAAAAGATCACCCACTAATAGCAGTGGTAAAGGTCAGGGTGTTCCCGAAGGGATCGATGACCGACATATCCCGCGTTCCCCAGGGCATGTCTTCGATTCCGGGTTTTGCGTATTTGTATCGCTTGGCGGTCAATTCCGCATGGTAGGCCTCCAAGTCGCTGGTCTCGATGCGAATCGTGGCGCCCGGGCAAACGCCGCCATGGTGCTCTGACAGGTGCAATATACAGTGGTCTTTTGAGACCTGCATGTAGAGCGGGAAGTTGTGTTCCACACGGTGCTCCCAATCGATGGAGAACCCCAAAAAGTCCACGTAAAACTCTCTGGCCTTGGCCTCATCAAAGATACGTAGGATCGGTGTGGTGTTTCCAAAATTCATTGGATGGTTCCTTTACCGGTTCAATAAAAGAGGTTGGAGTCTCTCTACCCATAGAAGCAACCGTACTGATCTTCTTTGACCACAGCGAGAAAGTCCGTGACTGTCCGAACGTGCGGGGCGGGTTCATAGCCATGCCATTTCAGGTCGGCCCTTTTCCAGTAGATTTTCCATTGGTCCCTGGTTCTGACGTACGTGGCCTTGGCAAAGGAATGTTCGTGCTTGATCTTCGGCTTGTCCCATTGCGGGCGAATCTCGAATAGTTCGATGCTTTGACTAGTAATACGAAATCCAAAATCGAGTTGGGGCCGAATATGCCCTGGAGGCCGAATTTGCTCAATGAAGGCCCCCACGAGCTTTTGGAATCTTTTACGCTCAAGATCGTTGAACGCCATCCTTTTGCCCCCTTTTTCTAAGATTGCGGTTAAGGGGAAGACCATTGGGTTCTGACCACATAATTGCTCCCCCGAAGACGCCCGCGCATGATCTCAGGCGGAGTTGTTGTTCAACCTACAACTTATTTTCTCTCGTTTATGAACCGAACCCCGGCGGCCTGCATCTGACATCTAGCTTTTTTGCCACCATCTAATGTAATCGAGCATGTCGCT
>JACKFF010000047.1 GCA_020632595.1 Nitrospiraceae bacterium
AAAAAGAATTTGCCGTTGAGCGTGCCGACCCAGGTATCTACGTTAAGGGCGACGGCATTTGTGAGTGAAAACGCATTGACCCGTTCGCCCATTCCTTCGATGGCAATGTTAGGGGTCAATCGGTACCCCAAGCGAAAATTAAAACCGAATTCATTATCGACTTCCACCGATGTGTCAAAATCTTCAATGCCATACAATCCGCCACCACCCAGATAGAATCCTGGCCAGCTATAATCTCCGGCATCCTCGGCCAACACGGTAGAGCCTAACGCGAGTACCGCAAATGCGATAAGCCCCAGCTTTAGATAAAGTATGAAAGTTGAACCTTTCTTTAAATCTATTAATCAATATGCCGGATGGCGCATGATCTACGCCTTCAATGGAGAAAGGGACTATTTAAATTTTATAGCTGTCCCTTTAACCGTTGTGCAGGTAAAAGAAAAGACATTATAAATGGGAATAAAACCATACAAGCTACTTTCCGCTGTAACATTAAGCAAGGCATCTCCTCCTGTTTTCTCCAACGCTATGTTTACCGCTTTTTCAAAGTCGGAGTTTCCCCATGGAATGATGGCGAGGAGAAAATACCGGCAAGCTTTTCCTTCTGTTGGGCCAAGTTCTTCATACCCTTGACTATTTTTTAGAAGGGAAGAAGGGTCCGCCGAACTTTTGGTCACGATTCCCAAGCGTCCCGCAGTACTACACCCGGCGAAAAAAATAAAAGCTAGGAAGATTAACACCCCATTTCGCATTTCTGACCTCCTTGTTTGTAATAACCCCTCATTTTCCAGCGAAAAGATACCTTGTGCTTTCCGAATATCTTAGCAAGGACCTTGTGTGAGGAAACTGTCCTGGGACAGGCCTCTTATTAGGAGAATTACTCATGGTGAGGCTGCATGTCCCTTGGTTACCTAGAGAGATGGGTGAGAAAGTTTTTATCGTGGGAAAGAGGTTTTGTGCAGGGGTTTTTTATGGGAAAATCCTGTGGGATATCAGGTTATACGTGCCTGCTCAGGAGATATTTGCCTGAAGCATTTAATGGGGTGTTGACTTTGGGGGGGAAAGTAAGAAGGGAGCTATAGTTTTGAGGCTGATCCGGGAGGAGACGCCAAGCTTTTGATATAGATTTAAGAGATGGAATTTGACGGTTCTGGGTGAAATTCTCAGATTGGTGGAAATGGCCTCATTCGACAGTCCTTGGCCTACCGCCCGTAATATTTGTTGTTCCCGGTAGGTCAGGGGATGTCGCAGGCGAGGCAAGTGAGTGGGAGCTGGGGTGGAGGGTAAAGGATCTGAGGGGGCAAGGGTGAGGTGTGGGAAATCATTGACTAAGCCGAGGACATGGTTAGTCAACGGGAAAAATCTAATTATTGTTTGGAAAGTTCGTTGGCCTTTTTGATGAAAGACGAGGGACAGAAATCCAGGTGCCTGTGTGAAGATGGTGTGTCGAATTTTGCTTAAAATGGCTTGAGCCGTATCACTAGGCAATATGTCAGCAACCATTGCCCCCTTTAGTCGTGCGGGACCGAAGAAATGGCCATAGATAGGATTGGGAAACGAGAAGTCCACATACCGGCCGTATTCATCCCAGAGGAAGACTTTATGGGGTGGAATGTCCCGGATCATATCCCAATTGAGAGCAGCATCTGCACCAGCGTCTTCCTTGGGGATTTGTGTGACTGACTGGCTGGATGCCAAAGGGACAGCTCCAGGCCTATTGAGATCTGGTAGGAGTGGTAAGGGATTGGCGGAAAGCGCTGGAGGCATCTATGGATAAACCTTATTCGTTCACGATGTTTTTCTTCTCAAGGTAAGAAAGGTTTCCAAGGGAAAGGTTAGCGGTTATACCTAAGAGAGGGCGTCGTTGGGGATAATCTGTTTGGAGGGTGTACAAAGTATGAAAAGCCTCTCAAGAAGCACGAATAATGTCAATACGCCGGTTGGAGGAGAAGGGGAAGGTTTGCCAAAGTTGGGGCAAAGATTTTCTTTTCCGTCACCCGGCTTTCCTGAGGTGCCATCGAAGTGGGCGGTATGATTGTTAGAGGAGAGAGTCCTTGGTGTCAGATCTATGCCTCAAAGACAGGGGCCAAGGTATCCTGATGGGGGCTTCGTGATGGTACAGTAGAGGAGTGGGGCACCCTGAAGCTTCATCACCAACAATTCAGAATCGAAGTCCTGATGTAGTAGTTGCATTTTTTGGCTTGGTGCCTTATCCGAGCGGGAGTAGATGGATGTTTGAACGGAGGGTAATCTTATCGCCACATTAAGGGTTCACGGAATCATGATCGAATGTGTTCGGGGGAATATTGCGAATCAGCCTGATATGGAGGCCATCGTGAATGCCGCCAATGCGCAGTTGCGGAGTGGCGGCGGGGTGGCTGGGGCAATTCACCGCGCGGCAGGGCCTGGGTTGGAAGAAGAAGGCCGGGCACTGGCTCCTATCCGTCCTGGCCAAGCAGTCATCACGGGGGCACATGGTCTGCCTAACCGTTTTGTCATCCACTGTCTCGGGCCCATCTTCGGCCAGGACAAACCGGAGGCTGACCTGCTGGCCTCCTGTTATCGCCATGCCCTTCAGTTAGCCGATCGGCATCAAATTCGATCTATTGCCTTCCCGGCTATTTCGACGGGCATCTTTGGGTATCCGTTGGAGGGCGCCACTCGCGTGGCCTTGACGGCCATT
>JACKFF010000048.1 GCA_020632595.1 Nitrospiraceae bacterium
CACAACCGAGGCCACAGTGACTTTCTCGAAGACATCCCGTTGGGTCGAGAAATCACGAACCATGTGGTGCAGGAAGGGATTATTCACCCGCTCATTCAGGCCTGGCGAACCGGAGAGTAAGACTACCGGAGAGCGCTCGGCATAGGCACAGGCAACGGCATTGACCATATTCAACCCACCCACGCAGTAGGTGACGCAGGCGCCGCCGATCCCATGAATCCGGGCATAGGCATCAGCCGCAAACCCCGCGCAGTCTTCTCGTGTGGTTCCAATGTGGCGGATCGGCGACTCTTCCAAGAGCTTGAAAAGAGTCAACACGTAATCCCCGGGAATGCCAAAAATATGATGCAGGCCCAGCTTATACAGGCGATCTAGAAGAAGGGAACCAATGGTAAAAGATGCATTCATACATGCAAACCACGTTTTATTGATAGGCCCTTTTAGGCCCTTTATTGAGCATCGGGCTAAGAGGAGGACTCGAGGAGCCAAATACACCCCTTACATAATTAAAATCGAATGCCGTTTTTCCAAAAATATGAATGCTATTTTCGTTCATCAAGATTGAGTGAATGGTTCCCGCAAGCGCTCCGCCCAAGCCGCTCATTGTCATGGGCCCGTCAAAAGATCGGCCATAGTCGCCACTGACCAACCACTTGTCTATAGAAGAGTAATGAGGACTACCAGTGGATGGATCCAGCGTCTCCCCGATGCACCGCCAGGAAAGATAAACGTGCCGATCGGCAGTGGCCAAATTCGGGATATAACAGTTTTTACCTTCCTCTCCCAAAGAAACGGTTGGCGCGAAAGATGCCCCCGCATCATGACTGACGCCAAGGAATGCAGACCAAAAGCCGCCAACAACTTGCTCCCAGGCCACAAAGACGTGGTCCCCGTTTGCCCAGACTGTAACAGTATGCGGGGCACCGCTAACCTCCTTAGGTACGTTTTTGCGTACAAAGCTCGCCCCCCGGTCTGTGCTAACATTCAACCAGACATCGTTCGTCTCTACAACGGTTCCGGGCCCTGTCCCTTCGGCTGTCAATTTCCTCGACGCGACAAACACCTGCTCGCCGGTGACTGCAACAGAGTCACCGCCAAGATATTTGATGTCGCTAAACGTTCGACCACCGTCGCTGCTGCGGAAGTATTTGCTTCCATTAAGAATTAGATGGACCCCATATACATCTGCTACCAAAATCTCATAATTTTCGCCGGGACTGAAGCGATCGGTGGAACTCCCAAAATGCATGGCTTCACCAAAAGTAAATCCTCGATCATGACTGACCCGCAGTCTATGCGCTGCACCGATGCCACTGGCATCGCTGCTTTCCTGCCACAATACGTATACGGTGTCTCCATAGGCCGCGATCAGCGGCGCCAAAGCTTTATGGCCAGGGTTAGCTCCGAGGTTCGATCGAGGACCAAAGTCACGTCCGCCATTTGTGCTACGAGCGAAGTTGATCTGAGTGTTCGAGTGGCGTCCCTCAACCCATGCGACATAGACATGTTCACCTACAGCCGCGAGCCGCTGCGCCCATGATCGTTCAATAGTTGGACGCACAAGAATCGGTTCGTCAAAGGATACGCCGGCATTGTGGCTGGCGCGAAGGTAAAGATCTTCATTCATACCCATAGGCCCGTAGAGAACATAGATATTCTCGCCTGCCATTGCCGTTTCAATATCCGGAAGCCCCGGTGCCAAGGTCACTGCATCCTGGAATCTTGGTTTGTCAGAATTTCCTTCGATAAAAGATTTTTTTTCGATCGATAGATGCTCACGACGGTCCGGTCTAATGGCACGTCGCTTATCGGACTCTTGTGCACTGTTGCCTGGTTGTGCGCCCATGAGACCCAAAAGCACCAGCAGAAAAACCAGCAGCAGACGATAGGGAGACACTGCTGCTTTATTTGAGGATTGTTGCAAGTTTTTCATGCTTTAACCTCCAATGAGATCTTGCATTTTTCTTCCTCTCACCTTCAACCGTGTGTCAAACAGGAATTTCTGCATTCATTTGAATTTTAACAAGTTAAAATCTGAGAGCAATTTGGCAATAAAAGTTCCCTTTTCCATCTCGCCAAATTAAGGATACCTAGTCATACAAGTGGCACCAGACTTGGTGGCCGTTTTCAGGTGGACCGATCTGGATCAACGGAGGTTCGACCGTTCTGCAATGGTCCATGACTGGCGGACGACGGGGAATGAACACGGCCTCTCCTAAGAATCGTGTTTTTCTTTAAGCAATTCTTTCATCAGCGCAGCCAAACTGATAGCTTCCACCCCTTCGGCAATGGGATATCGCTCAGGCCCGGCATACACAACGAAACTCCTGGATGGTTGAAGATCCTCAAGCGCATGATAAAACCCCCTGGCTGGTTTGGCGGTCAAGCTGCGCTTGATTTCCAAGGCCCAACGTTCCTTCCCTCCAGGCCATTCCAGCACCAGATCGACCTCGGCTCCTGCGGCCGTTCGATAAAAGCTGACCTGCGTTCGTTCCGGA